>NZ_VULP01000018.1:0-59539 GCF_009697165.1 Anaerobutyricum soehngenii
ATAGCTTTATAGATGATTTGTTGCCATGGTCAGAATCAATACCAGATATATGCAAGATGGAGAATAAAAAAGAGCGCTGAGAAATCAGTGTCTTTTTTATTTAGGGTACTCATGTTTTACCGTATACAATTAATCCGATATTTGAGCTAGCTGAGAAAGAAAGATGCAGCCTTTTTCATCAAAGTCAAACATTTATCAAAATATATAATTCTCGTGATGAACTGGTATACAAAGAAGCCGCTACACAATATAAAGGCGAGAACATATGGAATATAGGTTCAAAAACTTTAACAAGTGGCACTTATTATGTAAAGATAGTTAATAACAGACAGGCTTATCATCCAGCAACATTTATGTTTAACTTAAACGGTCATGATTGGATCCCTGCGAATGGAATTACCTGTTCATCAAGTGCGATTCAGCTTTCCGATATAGGGAAGAAAAAGGTGATCGCACAGACCGTACCGGCGAATTCCGATGATAAGATTGTTTCGGTATATGACCATCTTACTGGAAAGACATGGAACTGGTATAATTCAAATAAAGTTGATTATGATGGAATTCCATCTACCGCTACTGCACCGGGTAAACATAAATGGATCACTTTTAAGACAACAAATGGAAAGACATTTACAACTTATGTGATCAGTCCAGCAGAGAAATTGAAAAAGCCACGTGTGGCTACTGGTTATAATTCTGCAAAGTTCTGGGTAGATTATCCGAATAAGCTGCAGACTTCTGTAAGAATTCAGGTTTTAAAGAAGGGTAAATGGACAACAGCAAAGACGTTAGGATACTTCTCTTGTGGTAACAGTAATCCGGTGACAATCAAAGGATTAAAGCCTCTGACGAATTACAAGTTCCGCGTACAGGCTTATGCAAATGGTATGACAGGAACGCCATCCGATGTCGTAACAATGAAGACCGGTTCTAAGAAGAAACCGGCTATCAAGTCCATAAAAATTGTACAGAGGAAAAAGGTAACGGTTAAGGGCTGGTGGCGCAAGCACTGGATTGGCGGACGCATTTCACGTTATGAATGGGTACCACCGTATACCTATACGAAGTATAAAGTAAAAGTAACCTTAAAGAAAAAAGTACCGAAAATCGGCGGTATGTGGGTTGCTACTAATTGGGTAAAAGGAAGTAAAAAGAGTTATACCGTATGGGTTCCTAACGGAGCACAGAAAGGGAAAAAGCTGACGATCAGAATCAGTACAGCATTAGGTAAAGGATATGGTAATGGTCCGGAAGTGAAAAAAGTAATAAGAGCAAAGTAACTTTTTTTGGAACTGCCTTTTCCATTCCCCTACCAAAAGGAAAAGGCGGATAAAGTAACTTTCCCTATAAAAGGGTCGAGGGGGCTGTTGCAAAAACAGCCCCTAACCCTATGTCAGGAATCTATATTTAGAGATAGAAAATCGCATGTGAAAATTTATGAAGATGCGTGGCCCTATGTATAAAATCGCAGATGTCTTGCGTTTTGCTATGCCACTTTCGAACGTTTTATAAAAATGCCATTCGCGCCAAAACTCGCTAAAGCTCAAACAAGGCGCTCGGTGGCGGGTTCGTTCTCAAGTGTCATAACGCAAAACCTGCAAAGCATCTGCTTTTTTTATATCATAGGTACCGCGCATCTTCATAAATTTTTGCATGCGATTATCTGTATCTTATGAGAATTCCTGCCAATGATGCCACACCCAATGCCGGGGGCTGTTTTTGCATTTGTAGGTTGAGTATACCATTAGAAAATCGCATATAAATTTATGAATAAATGTGGATCTATGTATGAAAGCGCAGATATCTTGCGTTTTGTTATGCCACACCCAATGCCGGGGGCTGTTTTTTGCATTTTTTGCTATGTATGGCATATTTTTTTCTTGGAAAATATGATATAATTTAAAAATGTGACACATAACGCTTATGATACCAGATTGTTACATGCTTTGCGCTCTTGCAAGCAAGCTTGCATCGGCTTTCTGACTTTTTGACTCTGGTATCCTATAACTGGACTATGAATAAAGGGGTGAATAGAGGATGACACTTGCAGATTTTCTTATAATGGCAGCAGTCATTGTTGCAGCGTGTCTTGTATACAATTTTGTTAAGGCATATACTAAGAAAAAGTAGGAGTAAACAAAGCAAATAAGAGGGAAAGAGAGAAAAATATCATGAAAAAGAACATGAAAAGAATGATGGGCTGGATTTTTACAGCGGTATTAATCTGCTGTATCGGATTTACAACAAAGGGCGTGACTGCAGACGCAGCGATTGTTTCCGGTGGTAAGAAGAATTACAGCTATAGCGAATTGCAGAAAGATTTACAGCAGCTTAAGAAAAAGTATAAGAATCGCTGTCAGGTGAATGTGATCGGAAAGAGTGAAGATAAGAGAAATCTTTATGAAGTCGTAATCGGTAATCCTGATGCAAAGAAGCATCTTCTTGTTATGGGTAACCTTCATGCAAGAGAGCATATGACAGTGCAGCTTTGTATGAAGCAGATTGAATATTATTTAAGTAATTACAATAAAAAGATAAGCGGTAAGCAGGTTTCTGCTACATTGGATAAAGTGGCAATTCACTATGTACCATCCTGTAATCCGGACGGAACAGCGATTAGCCAGCGTGGATTTAATGCAATCCGTAATAAAAAGCTTCGTTCAGCTCTTAGAAAGATGGGAGGCAGCTCCAGTAGATGGAAAGCGAATGCAAGAGGTGTAGATTTAAACCGTAACTGGAACGTAGCATTTAAGACATCCGGAAGAAAAGGAAGCTCAGGATACTGTGGACCAAAGGCAGAAAGTGAGAGCGAGACAAGAGCGTTAGTAAACTGGTCAAATAGAATTCAGAAACAGGGCAAGATTGTCGGTATTGTAAGCTACCACTCCACAGGCTCCATTATTTACGGTAAGTCAACCAGCCGCGCACCAAAAGCAGTAAGAAATGCAACGACAAGAATGTACCAGACTGCAAAAAGCCTTACAGGTTACCAGCTTGTACAGCATGAAAGCTACGCACTTCCACATGGATACTCCAGAACATATTACCTTTATAAGAAAAAGATTCCATTCATTACAGTAGAAGTTGGAAGAGGAGCAGCACCATTAGGCGGAGGCGAATTCGGCTCTATCTGGGCAAAAAATAAAAACGTCGTAATCAGAGAAGCACAGCTGTTTCAGTAAAGATAACAGCTAAAAAACAGGAGAAAGCGTATAAGAGAGTTCTTATTAAAAGGCAAAAGCCAACAGCCAAAAAACAGGAAAGAGAGCAAATCTTAATATAGAAAAAGCGCATTAGAGCAAAAAAAGATGGCATCCAAGCCATCTTTTTTTGTGAAACTAAGCTTTTTCTATATTAAGATTTGCTCTCTTTCCGTCTTTTTCTGTCGCTTTGTCCCTTAATAACTCTTATACGGTTTCTCCATCAACTTCACTGTTTCATAAAGCAGCATTGTTGCGGCTCCGGTTCCGCCCTTAGAGTAAATCTCTTTGTCTTCGTCTGATTCAGATGTTCCGGCGATATCAAGATGTACCCAAGGTTTCTTTTCTACGAATTCGCCTAAGAATCTTGCGGCAGCGGTTGCACCACACTTCTTACCGCAGTTTGCGATATCAGCTACGGTGGATGCGTTTAAGTTATCATATTCTTCATCACCCATAGGGAGTCTCCAGATATTCTCTCCTGCAAGGATGGATGCCTGAACGATCTTAGCCATGAGTTCATCGCTGTTACTGAATGCGCCGGTGTAGCGGTCACCGAGGGCAACAACGCATGCGCCGGTTAAGGTTGCTACATCAATTAATGTTGTAGCGCCACATTCGCGGATCGCGTAAGTGATGGCATCGATAAGAGCCATACGGCCTTCTGCATCTGTATTAACAACTTCGATGTACTTACCGTTCATAGACTTAACGATATCACCCGGCTTCATAGACTTGCCGGAAATCATATTCTCGCAGGCGGGGATGACAGCAGTTACGTTAATGCCGAGCTTCGCTTCTGCGATCGCGCCCATTGCAGCGATTACTGCGGCTGCGCCGCCCATGTCACCATGCATACCTTTCATGGCAGTGCCAGGCTTTAAGTTATATCCGCCGGAGTCAAAGCAGAGTCCTTTACCGATTAAGGCAATCTTTTCATCATCAGTAACACGTCCGTTATATTCCATAACGATGAACTTCGCAGACTGTTTTGAACCGCGGGCAACGGCGAGGTAAGAATTCATACCGAGTGCTTCGCAGTCCTGCTTCTCAAGGATGGTGCACTTGATATTGTTCTTTTCGCAGACTTCTTTTGCTTTAGCGGCAAGAGCAGCCGGTGTCATAACGTTCGCTGGTTCATTCACCAGATCACGAGCGGTTGTAACAGCCTTCGCCATCATTCTTGTGTACTGCTCTTCTTTCTTAAAGGATGCAGAATCAATTCCTGTCAGGATTCCAAGATGAAGTTCAGAGGCTTCTGGCTTGTCAGAAATGTACTTATCGAAGGAATAGTCTGCAAGGAGAAGTCCCTTCATAGCGGAACTTAACCAGTAGGAAACATCCTCACCGATCGCAGTCATAAGAAGGTTCTTACCATGGAAACGCTTCGCTTCCTTCATAGCCTGACCAAACTGTAACTGAAATCTTCTTGGAGTTGCCTTCTCAGGGATACCGATAAAGATTAGATTATAGTAAGGCTGGCCCTGATAGGAGAAGTCCTTTCCTCGAAGTCCGTATACCTTGCTTCCGCCAACAAGACCGTCAGCCTGAAGACTTTCAAAAATTTCGCTGACCTTTCCAAGTTCGATACTCAGGCGGTTTTTATGATTATACGTAACGAGCAATGTATCAAATTCGTAGTCCTCCAGATCTACGAGACGTTGTATTTGCATAAATGATACGCTCCTTTCTAAAAAATTTTTAAATGATAAATTATAATAGCAGTAAATATTTATCCTGTAGAAAAATCCGGCAAAATCGAAATGAGGTATTCCAAATGCCGCAATGAAAACTACATTCTAAATAAGTACCAGTCGCACTAAAACAGGGGAAAAGTGCATACTAACCCCTTATATAAATAAAGTTATTTATAGTATAGCACAGTCAAATATTTTAAAACAGAAAAAACTTGTACATATTACATAAAATTTTGGTGCTAAGGTACAGTGTTTTTGCGTAAACTACTTATAAGCAGGGTAAAATATTGTCAGAATAGATTTCGGACAGTGCAATACATCACGTTAATTTGACAAAGTATCTCTTTTTCAGTATAATAATTAACATAGATAACTAACATTGTTAATTAAGAAAGAGATGGTGATAGAATGAATGAATATTCAATGATGACACAGGAACTGCAGGATCTGGCCGCGCTTTCTATGGAACATGGGCAGATTCCTTCAGGTCTGTATGACCAGTACCATGTGTTACGTGGCCTTCGTGATGTGAATGGTAAGGGTGTGCTGGCAGGACTTACGGATATCTCCACCATCACCTCTTCCAAAGAAGTTGATGGAAAGATGGTTCCCTGCGATGGAGAGCTGCGATACCGCGGTTACGATATCCACGATCTTGTAGACGGTTTTGTAGCAGAGCAGAGATTTGGTTATGAAGAAGTCGCGTATCTCCTTATTTTTGGACGTTTGCCAGAAGAGGAAGAACTGAAAGAATTTCAGAAGCTTCTTGGAAGTTATCGTACATTACCAACGAACTTTGTACGTGACGTTATTATGAAGGCACCGGGTAAGGACATGATGAACACTTTACAAAGAGGCGTACTCACTTTATACGGATACGATGACATGGCAGATGATATTTCCATACCGAACGTACTCCGTCAGTGCCTCCAGCTTACAAGTACCGTACCGCTGCTCGCAGTTTATGGCTATCAGGCATATAACCACTATGTAGAAGGTAAGAGCTTTTATATTCATTCACCGAAACCGGAACTATCTACCGCAGAGAATATCCTGCGTATGCTGCGTCCGAATAAGAAGTATACACCATTAGAGGCGAGAGTTTTAGATGTCGCACTCGTACTTCATATGGACCATGGCGGTGGTAATAACTCCACATTTACAAACCACGTAGTAACATCATCAGGAACCGACACGTACTCAGCGATGGCAGCATCCCTAGGCTCTCTTAAGGGACCGAAACATGGTGGAGCTAACATCAAGGTTGTACATATGTTTGACGAGATGAAGCAGACAGTAAAAGACTGGGAAGACGAAGACGAGATCAAGAACTATCTTCTGAAGCTCCTTAATAAAGAAGCATTTGACCATAGTGGTTTAATCTATGGAATGGGACATGCCGTATATTCTATCTCTGATCCAAGAGCAAGAATCTTTAAGGGATTCCTTGATAAACTTGCAAGAGAGAAAGGATACAATGAAGAATTTGAATTCTACAACAGAGTAGAAAGACTTGCCGTAGAGACCATTCAGGAAAAGCGCCGCATTTACAAAGGCGTAAGCGCCAACATTGACTTTTACAGCGGCTTAATGTATCGTATCTTAGGACTGCCGGATCAGCTGTTTACCCCGATGTTCGCCGTTGCCCGTATGGTCGGCTGGAGCGCACACCGCTTAGAAGAGCTGATGAACTGCGACAAGATCATCCGTCCGGCATACCAGAGCATAGCCATGGATAAAGAATACGTTCCGATGAAGGACAGGATCGTTATAGCAAAGTAAATGGTTGTATTTCAGTATATGAAAAAAATATAAGTATTTTTTGGAGGAAATATGGAAACGAAAGACACAGGCAGTTCTGACTGGCCAGAAGACGAACCTCAGACAGAACAGAAGGTGACTTTAGAAGATTATCAACAGTTAATCATTCAGATGAGAAGGGCGAATGTTCATTTTCAACAGCTGTGTAACATCCCGTCAGGCGAGCTGACGATGTTACTTACTCTGCGGCGGCTTCTGCTAGTCAAAACATTTGTCATTCCATCCGATATCGGAGATGCGCTGAAGCTGTCAAGACCAGCCGTATCCCGAATGCTTCATAACCTGGAACGGAAAGGGTATCTGGAAATGAAAAGCAGTGAAGAAGATCACCGCTACGTAAAAGTACAGTTTACCCAGGCAGGGAAGAAGCTTATTACCGAAGAGCTGGAGAAGTGTGGAACGCTCTTAGAGAGGGTCAAAGAGCGTATGGGGGAAAAGGATATGAATCGGTTTCTTTACTACTATAGCGAATTCTGCAGCGTTCTGATAGATGAGATATTTTAAGAAACAAACGAAACAGACGAAAACAGGAAATCCATTGTTAGTCTCTGCTCTGTATCACTGCAGTCAATATGCTCAATCGCATCTTGACTTTGCTCTAAAGCCGCAGAGACTAGCAATGGATTTCCTGTTTTCTGGTTAGTTTCTGTCATTGGTGATATTCGTTTGCCTAATGGAGCAGCAATTACTTGTTAGTCCTCCTGAAAGCGAAAAAACGTCGTGATATTTTTTGTTGTGATGTTGGATTTCAGGACCAAAAGTAATGGTGAAATTTCTCCCAAATAAGCCAAAGACAGAAACTAGACAATGCAAATAAAAGATTGGATTTCGGATTGCTTGAAAGAAAAATAAAGAAGGAATGGTTTCTCATTTGAATTTTGTGACTTTGCGCTATGGAATTTTGACTCTAAAAACTTCGGACTCGTTTTTCCGAAGTTTTTGCTTTTTGAGGCAAAATGAAATGTTTAGCGCAACGGAACAAAATCAAATGAGAAACCATTCCTTCTTTTTCTATTATCTTCGAGGCAATCCGAACAGAAGAATTCTTGTTTTGTCTTTGCGATGATGCTTTCTAAAATTCTTCGAGTTTCTTTAAAAGTGCCATCTCGCCTGAGACTTTATATTTTGCGCAGAAGCGGCACAGTGCGAACAGGGTGTCTCCTAACTTTTCGGAAAGTTCTTCATCGCTGCTGAACTTCTTTTCAGGGTCTTCGCCGGCGGTGCCGAGCTGCAGATTGATGACGGAAGTGAGAAGATCTTTGAATACATCTTCATCGTTGGTGGAAAGTACACCGGCAGAGGCAGCCTTTTTCGCTACCTTTTCACCGCGGATGAGGGCAGGGAAGCTTTCTGGGATAAGGGCGATGTCCTCTTTTAAAGAGGTCTGTCTATGACCTTCTTCCTGTGCCTTTAACTTCTCCCAGTCAGCCTGCTGTTGTTCTACGCTATCGTAATGACGGCCGGCAAATACATGTGGATGACGGTGAATCATCTTGCGTGCGATGCCGTCAATCACATCTTCGATGGCAAATTCACCGTTATCTTCGGCAACCTGTGACTGTAAAAGCACCTGGAAAAGAAGGTCGCCAAGTTCTTCTTTTAAGTTGGTGCAGTCTCCGGTCTTAGTCAGGTTAGATACAGCCTGATTCACTTCGTAGGCTTCTTCTAACGTGTATAATTTAAGCGATTCGTGTGTCTGTGACTTATCCCATGGGCAGCCATTCTCTCCACGAAGTGTTGCCACGATTGCCTGTAATTCCTGAAAATTAAACTTTTTATCCATAGTATGCCCCTCCTCCGGGCAAAATAGGCAATTCTTAAATATGCAAAAGAATAGAAAAGCCTATTGTAAAAATATGTTATTTGCTATATTATATCAATAAGTCACGAAAAAATCTACATTAACTATGTAAAAAGAAAGAAGGAAGGATTGATGAACAACTTTGGACGGACGGTACTGGCATTGGGGCTGGGTACAGTCATGACATTTACGAATCCGGAGTGCTTTTTTCAAGCAGAGTCAGAGCCGACGATGGTTTATGCGGCAGAGAAAGCCGCCGTACAGGGCAGGAAGCTGACGGTGCAGAGTAGATCTAGTATATCTGTAAGAGTATCTGCCGATTGTTTAGGAAAAAGTGAGAGTACGATAGAAGTGACGACAAAGAAGGAAGAAGGTACAAAGGCTTCTTCCGAGAAGAATACCGAAGGCAGCAGCACCGGAAAGGATGAATCGCAGACGAATCATACGACAGAAAGTACGCATACTACGTCGGGAAGCGGTACATCAAGTGGTACGGAAGGAAGTTCAGGATCAGGCAGTCAGACATCCGGAGGAAATTCTACATCAGGTAGTTCTACATCAGAAAGTTCAGGATCAGGAAGCAGTACGTCAGGCAGTTCGGCATCTGAGAATGGTACATCGGGCAGCAGTTCTTCAAACGGTGTTTCACATCAGACAGAGCAGACCGGCAGTTTGGCATCTGGATCAGATGGACAGGCAGATAGTGATAAGAATACGACACAGGATAAGAATTCTGATCATTTAGAGGATGACCGTACGAAGGGGAATACAGATAACACCGCACAGAATAACAAGATTTCTACAAGAAAAGATATGGAGATCAGGACAAAGAGTGCGGTTAAGAACATCAAGGAGGAGATCGCAGAGGAAGATGCACCGGATGGAAGCGATACGGTCAATACATTTATTCCGAAAGTATATAACGATACCCGTCTTTCGATGAAGAATCATAAAGAGTATATAGCCGGTTATATTTATTTTAATCAGGGAGATAGCGCATGGAATCAGAATGGGTACTGTATTGCAAAGGCAGGCTGTGGACCGACTTCCATGGCAGTTGTCATTACATCGCTTACCGGTAAGTGGGTTACTCCGCTTGATACAGCCATCTGGGGATACCAGCATGGATTTTATTCAAGAGAAGGCTCTGCTCACGAGATGATACCGGCGATGGCGGCGGCATATGGGCTTCGCTGTCAGGGAGTAGGAACAGACTATCAGTCGATTAAGAAGGCGCTTAAGGCAGGTAAGCCGGTCGTATGCCTTATGGGACCGGGGTATTTTACAAGAGGCGGTCACTTTATGGTCCTCGTTGCGATTGATAACAATGACTGTGTTACGGTTGCCGATGTAGGAAGCAGAACACGTTCCGCTTACAAGTATCGGCTGGCAGATGTTATTGCACAGTCAAAGGGAGCAAGTGCCGGTGGTCCTTTCTGGGTAATGTCTTACGATAAGGGAAGCAGTGCAGCCCGGAGAAAGAAGGCGATTAAGAATTATACGCAGGAAGACATGGAAGAAGACTTTGCAGATGCTTCGTATATGAAGGTGACAGGAGAACTTCCTGAATTATTAAAGAAAGAGAAGAAGGAAGTATCTGTTAAGAAGGTTGTGTCCATTCTTAAGATGTCCACAGGAGGAAGTCTTCTTAATACACTTAGGATGAATGATACCGGTTCTTCTTTTTCACCGGTAAGCCGGAGCAGCCAGCTCGTTTCGATCACAGCGAAGGCAAAAGATACAAAAGGTGCAAAGGGTGCAAAAGAAGCAGGTAATGCGGAAGACTTAAAGAAGTCACAGGATCAGGCACTTACGTTAAAGCAGGATATTGCCCGAAGACAGTGGGAGAAGAAGATTCCTTTATCGAAGCTGGAATGTTATTTAAAAGGAACAATAGAAAAGAATGCATTTACTAAATAAAGTTAGTACAGGAGCTTGAAAATCATAAGAGAAAGAAACCGATAAGAGTTATGAGAAAGATTAATTACAGAATTACAGTGAATATTACGCAGAAGACGATGAAGCTCGGATTCCGCGCCAAGATGCCGGAGGAGATGGAGGGAAAGCGCATACGTGTACAGGCAGTATTTACGCAAAGACAGGTAGAACGCCGTTTTCCGATGGAAGTAGTGATTGAAGAGGGCGAAGTGGGCGAACAGATCCGCGCCGATGCAGAGATTCTTCTGCCATATGTATTTTACAGTCCGCCACGCCATAAGGTGAATGTTGTGTTTGCGCTCTGGTGCGGAGCAGAAGAGATCAGCCTTGATGACCAGCCATTTCCGGTACAGAAGGAGCTTTTTGCAAGGGCAGAGATCGTGCGTAAGAGGAATCTGCTTAAGTTTGCAGGATGTTCTCTCGGCCTGCCATTTTTGCTCGTAAGAGATTATTTTAAAGAAGGAAAGAACTTTATCAAGGCGGCGAAGCGGGCGAATGAGACAGTGTATCGTATCAGTGGATATAATTACAGTGCACGTCAGCAGAATACCGACTATTTTGCTGCCAGATACCGTAAATACGTGGCAAAGAATAAGGTGAAGCCGAACCAGATTCTTTTTCTGTCGGAAAGAGAGCCGGAAGAGGGCGGGAATCTTATGCTTGTAAAGAAGTGGTTTGAGGAGAATGAACCGGGAGTAGAGATTACTACATTTATTAATACAAAGACGGTAGACCAGTTAAAGAAGAGAGAACTGCGGGAGTGTGCCTTAAAGTGCGCGACATCGGCAGTTATTATTCTAGAAGACTTTTATCCACAGCTTCACAGTATTCAGAAGAGGAATGAGACGAAGATCATCCAGTTATGGCATGCCTGCGGTGCCTTTAAGACGTTCGGACTTACCCGTATGGGGAAAAAGGGCGGTGCGCCGCAGACTTCCATGAATCACAGGAATTATGATCTCGTACCAGTAAGCAGCGATACCATAAGAGACATTTATGCGGAAGCATTTGGCATCTCATCAAGTAAGGTACAGGCGCTTGGCGTACCTCGTACAGACCGGCTTTTTGACTGGGAATACGAAGAAGAAAAGCGCAGGGAACTTTATGAGAAGTACCCGGCATTTAAGGACAATCGTGTCATTTTGTTTGCGCCGACATTCCGAGGAGATGGGAATAAAGATGCACACTATCCACCGGAGGCATTTGACGTTAATCGCTTCATGGAACGACAGCCGGAAGATATGGTGCTTATCCTCAAGAATCATCCGTTTGTCAAGCAGAGCTTTTTTGTAGAAGAACGGTGGAAGGACAGAGTATTTGACCTTAGTACAAAGGAGCATATTAACGACCTTATGCTCATAAGCAACCTTCTTATCACAGACTACAGCTCAAGTGTATTTGAAGCAGCAATCTTAGAACTTCCGATGCTGTTTTATGCATTTGATGAGAAGGAATATATGGACAGCAGAGACTTTTACTTTGATTATGACCAGTTCACTCCGGGACCGGTTGTCGCAGAATTTGAAGCTTTATGTGAAAAGGCAGCCTCCATGCTTGAGAATATTGTGTCAGAAGTAGAACAATCAGACCTCGATAACTTCCGCAAAGTTTTCCTAAATATGGTTGATGGACACAGTACAGAACGCATTTGCAGAAAAATAAAAACCAACTATATAAATATTTAGTTAAATTTGCAAAGAAAGTTTGACAAATGGAAGGAAATAATATAAAATATTGGAAGCGAGATGATTTCGTAATGGGAATTTGCTATCATTTGCATAAGATTGACAACACTGGAAACGACATTATAAAGTCTGTAACGTGATATTCAAGAATGCCCCGGCATTCTTGCTGCGAGATGCGCGTCATGCAATGCATGACATATTTCTTCTGCGCATCTCTGCAATCCTGCCGGAGGCTATATCAGATGGGGATTGACTCCCCCACTGATACTGATTTGCTGCTCGCCATCTACAGAGGTGGGAGTCATCTCACATCTGATATAATAAGACATTTAACGAATGACAAGGGGATTTTAATATGAAAGGAATAGTATTAGCTGCCGGCAAAGGTACCAGACTGTACCCTATGACGAAGCCGGTTTGTAAACCATTATTACCAGTATATGACAAGCCATTAATTTATTATCCGATCGCTACTTTACTTCAGGCAGGGATCAAGGACATTCTCGTAATCATTCCACCGGGAGAAGAGAAGGAATTTGCGAATCTTCTTGGGGACGGAAGTGAGTTTGGAATTCATATCGAGTTTGCCGTACAGAAGGTTGCACGCGGAATCGCAGATGCTCTGATCATCGGGGAAGATTTTATTGGAGATGACTCCGTATGTCTCGTATTAGGAGATAACATTTTCCACTGCCATAATCTTGATGAGATTATGAAGGAAGCCATCAAGGATGACCATGGTGCGAAGGTATTCGGTTATTATGTAGATGACCCAAGACCATTCGGTGTAGTAGAGTTTGATGAGAACGGACATGCCGTATCCATCGAAGAGAAGCCGAAGAATCCGAAGTCGAACTACATCGTACCAGGATTATATTTCTATGATAATCAGGTAATCGACATCGCTAAAAATCTTGAGCCATCTGCCAGAGGTGAATATGAGATCACAGATGTTAACTTAGAATACTTAAGAAGAGGACAGTTAAAGGTTATCCCATTCGACAGAGGACTCACATGGATGGATGCCGGAACCGCAGACAGCATGTTAGAAGCGGCTGAGATCGTTAAGGCACTCCAGAAGTCCGGATGCTATGTAGGCTGCTTAGAAGAGCTTGCATGGAAAGAAGGATTTATATCTTTAGACAAGATCCACGAGATTGGAGAAAGTTTAAAGATGACCAATTATGGACAGTATTTACTTAAGTTAAAGTAAAGTTAAAGTAAGAACTCGTTAAAGAACGATTTTCAATTGCTGTAAGTGGGGGTATTTTGTTAACTGTAAAGTAAAAAGTTGCCATCGCATTTGCGAGATAGTCTCACTCTTAGAGACGGATAACAACTTTTTACAAGGGAAAGTACAAGAATTTCCATTATTATACTAGAATGAGAATATAACGGCGAAATGTAATAAGAACTTCAAAATAACAGTTTGCACGCCGTCTAACATTTTAAAAAAAACTTTCCATTTTTTAGTTGACAAATGAATCGCCCTATGATATACTACAGTCATCACAAAAACATTGCACAGGCAGCAGGTCATTAAAAAGTAAAATAATAAGAAGTAGACGCTGCGCCAGAGAGGAGAGTACGTTATGCAGAGTACTGGAATAGTAAGAAAGCTTGATTCATTAGGAAGAATTACATTACCAATGGAACTTCGTAAAAGTTTCGATATCGGTGAGAGAGAACCTTTAGAAATCTTCACAGAAGAAGATAAGATCATCATTAAGAAGTATAACCCTAGTGATATCTTTACAGGACAGTGTGAAGACCTCATTGAATATAGAGGTAAGAAGGTATCAAGAGATTCTATCCGCGAGCTTGCCAGAATCGCCGGATATAAGCTGACAGAAGAGTAATCTTCACAAGGACAGCTTACATCTACTGTAAGTTTTTTGTGTATACGAAAGATAAAGTGCCGTAAGCTAATCTACAGAACCAGTATAGTAGGGCATGGAATCAAAAGAAGCCCCCTTCTTTGTGAAAGCAGAGAAGGGGGCTTCTTTTGTAATTTTGACCAATTAAAATCCATGTTAACACTTTTGTTATACATTCTTATCCCGCCTGTAACCAAAGATAATACTTCTGTTATGGCAGTTTTCCTGTAAAAATATTAAAATAAAAGCATAGGAAATGTAAAGACATTCCTTACTATATCAGGAAGACGAGGAGGGATTCCCTATGAAGAAGAGATTAAGTACAATTTTAGCAGTAATGTTTATGGCAGTAATACTCATTCCATTTACACCGGTACAGGCAGCATCTACAGATGTAACCGGTAAGATGGCAGGGAATCGTGAGATTAAGAACATTAGCAAGATGATGACCGCATATACGACAGCGATGAACTTAAGCGAACAGTCCACCACCAGACCGGTAAAGATGAAGCTTAACGATAACGCCAAGTTATCCATCGCCGTATTTGTAAGATATAATTACAAAGGAGACTACAGCTACACAGCAAAGGAACTTCGTTCCGAGACAAAGAAGCTTTTTGGTAAGAGTGCTTCCGTTAATACCATCAGGAACAAGAAGAATAAGAATCATGCGATGTTAGTATGTAGCTCCAACAGCAAGTTCTACAAGGATCCGTATATGTACTGTGGCGGAGACTTCGGAGATACGATTCCAGATTATAAGATTACAAAGGTAACCCGTACCGGTAAGAATATCTACACCGTAACAACACAGAACCGTTTAGGATGCTACGGAGAGAAGGGCAGAACAAACATCGGCACAACAACACTGAAGCTGAAGAAGACAGCAGCAGGATATGTTGTAAAAGGAGTTCGCTATCAGTATAACGGGAAGTAATAAACCCTATTAAGTAAGTAAAATAAGAAATAAAACCTTATAAAATAAAGGAGACATATCAAAGCAGTTTAGCAGTTGCCAGATATGTCTTTTTTTATAGAATCTTTTTCGTCTTATAATTTTACAAAGTATACATTATATATATACAAACAGTAAAAAATGACAAGGAAATAACACAGATAAAGTAAAGTTTTAGTGGAAAATTGAAAATATAGTCCGACATGACCAAAAATAGCCAGATTAAAAGGTCGAAATTAGTCATATTTAAGAATACTACAAATAAGAAATATATGTTATACTTTACTCACTATAAAAAGGTATGTGGTTTTATTAAAAAAATCAGTACATCAGAATATTTTAATTTACATCTATAGTTCAACTCTGAATCATTTGTGTACTGTCTGTTAAGACACACCAAAAAAGTATGAAAACAGGATTATCACATAAGAAGAAGTATGGATTTTGCGGGGATAGAAGTTCATTTATAGGATAATCAGCACAAGAAAAATAAGATTGGGGAAAGTATATGTATAAGAAGAGTGTACAGGGCTGGTTGAAGCACCTGGATTTCATGATCCTGGACGTAGTCTGTCTTTGGATTTCTTTTACGCTTGCATTCGGTATGCGGCATGGGTCGCTGAATGTATTTGCGAATTCTTTATACCGTGATATGATGTGGAGCCTTGCTCTCATGGATATCGTGGTAATCTTTTTCTTCGATTCGTTGAAGAATGTATTAAAACGTGGTTTTTATCGCGAATTTACTATGACGGTCAAGCAGACCTGTCTCATCACCTTATGTTCCGTATTTTATTTATTTACATTTAAAGAGGCCGATAATTATTCGAGACTGGTGCTTACATACACAGCAGCATTATATTTACTGCTAAGCTATATTACCCGCAATATATGGAAGTATGCAATGCGTAAGTATCTGGGAGGAAGCGAAAGGCGATCCCTTCTTATCGTAACCGTATCCGAGATTGTCGATACGGTCATTGACAATATTAAGAATAAAAATTATTCAGATTATATTGTGACCGGCGTATGTATCCTTGATGATAAGGCAAAGGGACGAACGATTGACGGTGTTCCGGTTGTTGCAGACAAGGAAAATCTCGTTGAATATGTCTGTCGCGAGTGGGTAGATGAAGTCTTTCTTAATATTCCGGAAAGCGAACCTTATCCATCAGACCTTCTGGATAAATTCATTGAGATGGGTGTTGTCGTACATATGAAGCTTGCCAAGTCGCAGAACCTGCTCGGCAAGAAGCAGTTCGTCGAACGACTTGGAACTTACACCGTTCTCACAACAAGTATTAACAGCGTAAGCCGCCGCCAGATCGTCTTAAAGCGTATGCTCGACATCTTAGGAGGACTTGCAGGCTGCATTATCACCGGAATCCTCTGCATCTTTTTAGGACCTGCCATCTATATCCAGTCACCGGGACCGATTTTCTTTAAGCAGACCCGTGTCGGAAAGAACGGAAAGTTGTTCCAGATGTATAAGTTCCGAAGTATGTACATGGATGCCGAAGAACGCAAAGCCGAACTTATGAAAGAAAACCGTGTACAGGATGGTATGATGTTCAAGCTCAACTTTGACCCTCGAATCATCGGCAGCAAGAAGCTCCCCGACGGCACAATTAAAAAAGGTGTCGGTAACTTCATAAGAGATTGGAGTCTGGATGAATTCCCGCAGTTCCTTAATGTACTGAAAGGCGATATGTCCTTAGTCGGTACCCGCCCGCCAACAGTAGACGAATGGGATAAATACGAACTTCATCACCGCGCCCGCCTCGCAACCAAGCCGGGACTTACCGGAATGTGGCAGGTAAGCGGACGAAGCAACATCACAGACTTCGAAGAAGTCGTAAAACTCGATAAACAGTACATAAGCGAATGGACAATGGGACTTGACATCAAGATTCTATTTAAGACGGTACAGGTAGTATTTAAAAAAGAAGGGTCGATGTAGATTTAAAAGTAGGATGAAAAAGATTATATAATAGTATTTTTTTTAATACATATTTGTTCATTATAGGAAAATTGGGTTTGTGCCTTGACAATTAACCCATTATAGAGTATGCTAAAATGTGGGAAGAAAATTTGAATTTTACAGTAGTGTTAGGGTAAAGAGGTCTGTGGTAAAGCGGATTTTGTTGGGATTGTAGCACTAGTGAATGTGCGGCCAACGCAGTTTACTGAAGTAGGATTGTTGTAAAAGACCAGTCAAAAACATAAAAACCGATGCTCAAAAGCGTAAGTGATTTTAATAGACCACCATTGACTAACAGCTTGGTGCTGTGTTGACAACAGGCGAGTCTACTCAACAAAATGTTAAAAATCGCAAAAATGATGCTCAAAAGTGGCGTAAAAAGCTCACTTATTTTGAAAATTCGTTAAACTGAACAATCGAACCTAAAAATCGAAACGATGAGGCATACAGAATGACTACAAAATCGTTATTGCAGCACCAACAAATGTCTACTCAACAAACCGTATTGACGTAGCATTGTCGAAAAGAACCCGTTTTGCATACTATACGGGTTGCTGAAATTAGCCATATTTCACAGCCACATGAACTAAAAACACCAAAAATCTATACAAAACGCTGAACTTTTGACCCCTGTGGCACAAAATTGGCACAACTTTTTCGGAAGTTATGAGGAAATGGCGGAAAACAAGAGAAAGCAACAAAAATCCATGAGTTTATCATTAACATCTGAAACTGCTGTTGAGTACACTATCTGACCTGCTAATGACACCTACATCATAATGGTTTGTTGAGTCATGAAAATTACAGAAAAACAGATGATTTCTACTTCATAAAACAGCTGTTGAGTAGAGCATGGATGGTGATGATAATTACATGTTTTGTGCGGTGAGAGCGAATGATTTGTTCATAACGAACAATGAAAGACGAGAAATGGACTGGGTGATATATACAGTTTTAACAAAACTCATGCGCCGACAGGATTCGATTCAACAATCCAACACTTAGAAAAAACATCATTGCAGGGTATACGGGGTTCGATTATATAAAGCAACACTTCGGCTATAGAGAAATAAAGACGAATGTACTCAACGGATGTTTTATGAAGTAGAAAACACGATTGCTGGGGTAATTGGATACGACAGCATAAGAAAACATTTAGCCGATTGTGTGGTGAACACAGTTACTTATAAAAAGGAAATACAATCTTTTGGGATGTGTACATAAAAAATCTTGGGATGAAGGAGATCAGAGGACATGAAAGTATGTTTAGTTGGTTCGTCAGGAGGACACCTGACACATTTATATATGTTAAAGCCATTTTGGAAAAACAAGGATCATTTCTGGGTCACTTTTGATAAGGAGGATGCAAGAAGCCTGCTCGAAGGTGAAAAAATGTATCCTTGTTATTATCCGACAAACCGGAGTCTAAAGGCTCTTATTAAGAATACCAAGATTGCATGGAATGTGTTACATAAGGAAAAGCCAGACTTGATTATCTCCTGCGGTGCAGCAGTTGCAGTTCCATTTTTTTATATTGGTAAAATTATAGGTGCAAAGTTGATCTACATCGAGGTTTTTGATCGAATTGATAAACCGACAATGACAGGAAAGATGGTTTACCCAATTGTGGACAAGTTTGTTGTGCAGTGGGAAGAGCAGAAAAAGGTTTATCCAAAGGCGGTTAACCTTGGAAGCATATTCTAAGTAGGGGATGAGAAAATGATTTTTGTGACGGTAGGAACACATGAGCAGCCATTTAATCGGCTGATTCAGAAAATAGATGAATTAAAGAAAGACGGCATTATAAACGAAGATGTAATTATCCAGACTGGCTTTAGTACATACGAGCCGAAATACTGTCAGTGGAGTAAGTTGATTCCATATCAGCAGATGGTGAAAAATGTGGCCGATGCCCGTATTGTGATTACTCACGGTGGTCCAGCAAGTTTTATCATGCCGCTACAGATTGGCAAGACTCCCATTGTTGTGCCACGTCAACATCAGTTCAATGAACATGTAAATGACCATCAGGTTGAGTTTGCAAGGAATGTGGCTCAGAGAATGGGAACGATTATTCCGGTAGAAGACATCAACACGCTAGGAGATGTTATCATGAATTATGACCAGATTGTTGCTGGTATGCGACATGGTATGAGCAGCAATAATGCTAAGTTCAATGAAGAACTGGAGAATCTGGTAAACGAATTGTATTGCGGGGAAAATCGATGAAAGAATTATTAATAATGGCCAAGTCGCTGGGCGGCGGCGGATCTGAAGTGGCTTTGATAGAATTAATTAATGCGCTTCCCGAAGAACTTTACAATATAACACTTGTATTGCTTGATTCGGACAATGAATATGCTTATCGTCTAAAAAAGAAGGTTAATATTGTTCAGCTGACTTTTAATAATTCTTTTGCAAAATCACTAGTATCAATGTATGCTTTTCCAGCAAAGGTGTTGAAAAAATTATCGATTAATTCATTTATTCCATATTACGATTTTGTTTCGAATTGTGTGACAAATGTCTTTGAAAAGACTTATGACATTGCTATTGATTTCTACGGATATGGTTCATTTGTGACGGCTTTCTTGGCGACAAAAATACGAGCAAAGAAAAAGGCAACATGGCTTCATGATGAAAAAATATATTGGATGAAAAGTGTCCAGAAATATTTATGTAAGTATGATAAGGTCTACGGTGTGTCCCAGGCAGTTGTTGATGTATTTTGTAGAGAGTATCCGCATTATAAAGACAAGACAGAGGTATTTTATAATGTTATTGATATTGAAGAAATCAAGCGAAAGTCTGAACAAGACGAGTTGATACCATTTAAGGAGAAGTTTAATATTGTGACCGTTGGTCGTTTGACGGAGCAAAAAGGTTATGATATTGCCATAGAAGCAGCAAGCATCTTGAAAAATAAGAAAATTAATTTTGCATGGTATGCTATTGGTAGTGGTAGAGACGAAGAAAAACTGAAAGAGTTAGTAAAAAAATATTGTTTAGAAGATCAATTTGTGTTCCTTGGTCGCAAAGACAATCCATATCCATATATGAAACACTGCAATTTATATGTTCAACCATCTCGGCATGAAGGGTATGGACTTACTATTCTTGAAGCACGGGTTGTAGGCTTGCCAATTGTGGTTTCAAATATTCGTCCTCTGACCGAACAGATTCAGGATGGTATCAATAGATATGTTGCGGAACTAAGTGCGGAAGCTCTAGCAGATAAAATTGAGTACTTATATAACAATCCTTCTCAAATGGAAAAGACTGTTGACTATCTGAAAGAACATCCGATTGATTTCTCTACCGAGTTGCTGAAGTTAGAAAATATTTGAAAAGAGATTGTTTATGAGAAAAGCTAAAGTAGTAATGATAACTTCATACTTTGATAGAAATGGTGTGACATCCCAGGTAATAAATTATGCTACGAACCTGGATAAGAATAAATTTCAGGTATCGATTGCTGCCGGAGAACCTTATGACATCGGTTATGAAAAATTATGCCAAGAAAATAATATAGAATTATGCAAGTTGCCTAAAAAGCAGAAGAATGTTTATACATATTATAGGATGATTTATTCTTATTTAAAAAAAGTGAAAGCAGATATTGTTCATGTACATGGTAGCAGTGCATTAATTACAATAGAACTTCTAATTGCTATGTTAGCAGGAGTACCGGTTCGAGTTTCTCATAGTCATAATACTATTTGTTCTCACCCGGTGTTACATCAGATATTAAAACCGTTTTTGAAAGTAGTGTCAAATTGCCGTTTAGCATGTGGAGAGCTTGCAGGAAAGTGGATGTATGGTGATGATGCGTTTAAAATTATTCCGAATGCTTTTGAGACGGACACATTTGTTTTGAATTCAGAGACTAGATTATCGATTAGAAAAAAACTAGGAGTAAGTGATAATTTAGTGATTGGGCATATAGGAAAATTTAACTACCAGAAAAATCAAGAATATTTGATTCGAGCTTTTGAGAAACTGTCATATAAAGATGATAAAGCAATACTGCTTTTAGTGGGGAATGGGCCCGATTTGGAGGAGATAAAAAATCAGGCACAGCACACAGCATGTGCAGATCGTATTATCTTTTGGGGAGCAACTGCGAATCCGGAAAGTTTATATTCTGCTATGGATATCTTTGCTTTACCCTCTAGGTTTGAAGGGTTACCTGTTGTACTTCTTGAAGCTCAAATTTCAGGATTGCCTTGTATCGTGTCGGATAAAGTAACACGAGAGGTGGATTTTGGGGATATTATTTGGAAATCAATAGAGGATGATCCACAAATATGGGCAGATACAATTTTATCAATGGGGCAAAGGACAGAAGTACAGAGAAAGCAATATCGCTTGCAACATGTAAAGCAAATTGCACGTTATGATATTAAAGAATCCGCAAAATTGGTTGAGAATATTTATGAGTGTAAATTACTAAAAAAGAAATAAAAGAAAAATTAAGAAAAAAATATTAACAATTAAGCTACATATAGTTTATGAAAGGGGATTAATATGCCAACATATGAATGATTAAGGCTGAAAGTATTAAAATTCTGGCGACTTGGTTTGGCAAATTATAGAAAAAATGTATCTGAAATTTGTGAATTGACAAGTATAGAGATTTGCCCGGAAAATTGCAGTTTAGATTTCAAGTAGTGATACATAAAAGTGGACGGTGAATTTACATGGAAAAAACGAAAATTTTATATCTCATATATTCATTAAATGCGGGTGGGATAGAGTCTCTATGCATGAATATACTGGATAATATTGATTTAACAAGATTTCAAATAGATTTTGCTGTAGTGAAAGAAAAAAACACAGAACAATTTTATGATGTAAAAGTAAAGTCTTATGGAATGAAAATCTTTGCTGTTGGAGATTTAAGACATGGTACGGCTCATAAATATCTATCAACCAGAAAGGATATTTATAATCTTATAAAAAAGGAAAAGTATGATGTTGTTCATATTCACTGTGGACACTGGGATAAGTTTCCAGATGCTATTAGCGCGAAGTTATGCGGAGTTAATAAAATAATTATCCATTCTCATAATGGACAGCTTACAAGAGATACAAAACTTTATAGAATCCGCTGTATGCTGCAAAAAGTTATTAAGCAGTTTTATCCTTTTATAGCAACAGACTTCTTTTCATGCTCGGATTTGGCTTCACAGTGGGCTTTCCCATCACGAGTCATAAAGGCCGGAAAAGTTGTATACATAAAAAATGGAATTGATTTAAATCGTTTCAAATATTCAGATGAACTTAGAACTAAGTATCGACATAAATTTGACTTTAAAGATGAATTTGTGGTTGGTCACATTGGTCGAATGTCAGAACAAAAAAATCATGAATTTTTGATCGATATTTTTAATGAAATTGTAAAGAAAAAGTCGAATTCAAAGTTGCTATTAGTTGGAGAAGGAGAACTTGAAAATCAAATTAAGAGCAAGGTTTCACGATTGAACCTGCTTGATAAAGTTGTGTTTCTTGGTACGACAAGTGAAATACCAGGAGTTTTGGCTGCCATAGATGTATTTGTATTTCCGTCTAGATTTGAGGGATTACCAGTTGTTGGAATAGAAGCGCAGGCGATGGGGGTACCTGTTTTCGCTTCGGATAAAATCTCAAATGATGTTAAAATTACCGAGGCTTGGCATACGATATCGCTCGAAAAGTCAAAAGAAGACTGGGCTAAAATAATTTTAAAAACAAATTTATTGAGAGCAAATGAAAAGTGTCGTAAAAATGTAGAAGACGCAGGCTTCGATATTAGGGATACAACGAAAAAGATTAGTAATATATATTTAGAAGGAAGAGAGAATGAACACTAAAATACCCAAAATACGAGTAGAACTATTTTTCTTATTGTTCCCGTATTTGAGCCCACTAGGGCTAAATAGTATTAAGGGCTTTAAAATTATAATTCTGTCTTGGATGATGATATCCATGGTGATTACAATTCTGTTATGGATTCAAAAGCCAAGATTTAATTTGTTTACTGGCGTTGGAATTGCATATTTTCTTTACATTATAATAATTACGATTATCGAAACTGGTGGAATTGGAGATGGTCTCAGAAAAATGTTTGGCGCGCCATGTCTATTTCTATTAATTGATTATTGGATGCGAGTTAATAAAAATGAGTTATTGAAAATGATGCTCCACATTTCGTTCATTGAGGAATTGCTTAATTTACTACTTTGGAATGTAAAAGTTTTTTCTGGCGATCAATATTTGCTGGGAATCCGGACATACTTCCCGCTCTTTGGTGTTTTTGGAATTTATGTTGCATTGCTGTGTATGGAATTTGGTATAAGTGGAACCAAAAGAATTGGTATGCTAACAATTGCAATGGCAATATTATCTAACTTTATCACATGGAGTTCTACTGGCGTTGTCGCAATTGTAATAATTATGGGGATGCTATTCTTTGTGAAACACGAAAAACTGGAGAGAATTGTTGATATTTGTGATTGTAAAAAATTGATTCCAATAGGTGTAGCATTGAATGTAGGAGTTGTTTTTTTTAACGTTCAATATTATTTCTCATTTATAATCTCGAATGTATTGGGCGAAAGTTTGATGCTGAACGGTAGGAGTATTATATGGGATAGCGCGATTAAACTAATAAAAGAAAAATTAATATTTGGGTATGGTGTTTACGGCGTATATATACCGCTGCCGGACTGGTGGGGAACGTCATATAACTATGCACATAATCAAATACTGCAATTTTTATTAGACGGAGGACTTATTGCCACCATACTATTTGGACTTTTAATTGTAATTGCGGGAAGAAATATTGATGCATCTAGAAATTATAGAATAGGAAAAATAAGTGCCATTGTGATGTTTTCCTACTTGCTGATGATGATTTCTGAAGCATATTCTAACTATTTGGTATTTTATGCTTTAATTGCACTGTTAGGAGAATATTGTGGTGAATACAGTGGTGAATACAATAGAAAGGAAATTGTTCGATGAAAATTTTAACTATTTCGGTGGCTGCATATAATGTTGAAAAGTATTTGCAAAAACTTATTAATTCAATTGAGGAGAGTGGATGTATTTCTGACATAGAGTTATTAATCATTGATGACGGATCAAAAGATTCAACACGAGATATTGCCATTGACTATGCCAAGAAACATCCAAATGACATTTTTTATATAGAAAAAGAAAATGGTGGGCATGGTTCTACAATTAACAAGGGAATGGAGTTAGCAACAGCAAAATACTTCAAAGTGTTGGATGGAGATGACTGGTTTGATTCGAAAGGTTTGAAGATATTAATTCAGACACTTAAAGAAAATGATTGTGATTTGTTTGTTACTAATAGGCTGCGAGTTTATGAAAATACCGGAAAAACCATAGTGGATAAGCCGACAGGTTTAGTGCCAAATAGAAGGTACAATATGGAAGATGCCTGCGCTTGTATGTCTAGATTGCTATTTCATTCGGTTTTTGTTAGGACAAGCATTTTGCAGGAAAACAAAATTCATATTGATGAAAAATGTTTTTATGTGGACAACGAAATTTTGTGGTATCCTTTCCCATATTTAAAATCTGTATATTATGTAGATACGGTAGTATATTGCTATCGCTTAGGTTTGGCCGATCAATCTGTTAACGTTAATGTGTTGGCTAAAAGGATGAATCAACACGAATTTGTAAATAAGAAAATGGTTGAGTTCTACTGTAATGTTCATGATAATCTTACACCTAATATGCAAGCATATTTCAATAAAGTTATTGGTGATAATGTCGCATGGCATTTTGAGGCATTGCTATTGCTTCCGCTTTCGTTTGAAAATTGGAAGAAAATCCGTGATTATAGAAAGTATGTGAAAACACAAATTCCCACAATAACAGAATATGTTGGAGCAAAGGCGATAAATATGATGCTAAAAACACCAATTATTTATCCGATTGCATGGTTTAAGAAGAGTAATATTAGAGGATAAAAATGATTGATTCAAAAAGTGATTTAAGAGAATATATGGAAAGAGATAGGATTGCGTTAGGAAAGAAAAAGCATCCTAAAATCATCGGAGACTACATTTGGAAATTTGAAATATTGATGCGCTATTGTGAATACTATTCCAACACAAAAAGCAAATCTGTTGTGAAGTGGCTGTTTCTCTTTATGTACAAAAGAGTGTCACTGAAACTAGGATTTTCAATTCCGATTAATGTATTTGGTCCGGGTTTATCAATTGCTCATTATGGCACAATTGTAGTGAACCCGGCAGCAAGAATCGGAAAAAATTGCAGAATTCATGAGGGCGTTACAATTGGAGCGACAAATGGCGATACAAGATCGGCTCAGATAGGGGATAACGTTTTTATTGGAAGCGGAGCAAAGGTAATTGGAAATATTAGTATTGCACCAGATGTTGCAATTGCTGCAAATGCGGTTGTTGTAACTAATATTCAAGAAGCTGGAACGACGTGGGGGGGAATCCCTGCTAAAAAAATAAGTAATAAAGATTCACATGATAATTTGAATCCGAAAGTATTTGATTGCTAATATGGAATAGAAGAATGGATAATAAAAAACAAGTTTCGATTAAATTTAATTTTGTTATGAATGCGATTTTAACGATGTCGATATTCATATTTCCTCTAATTACATTCCCCTATATATCTCGCATCTTGCACCCGGAAGGAACAGGAAAAGTTTCATTTGCTACATCAATCGTATCGTACTTTGCAATGATTGCGCAATTAGGCATCCCGACATACGGTATTCGCGCATGTGCAAAAGTTAGAGATAACAAAAAGGAGTTATCCAAAACAGTTCATGAAATCTTTACAATTAATATTGTGATGAGTACGATAACATACGTTCTATTTGTAATCGCACTATGTGTCATTCCCAAATTGAGTACTGATAAAGTATTGATGATCATTGTTAGTTTAACTATATTCTTTAACACGATTGGGATGAGTTGGCTGTTTGGCGCATTAGAAAAATACAAGTATATAACAATTCAATCAATTCTCTTTAAATTTATAGCGTTGATTGCAATGTTTGTACTAATTCATCAACAGAGCGACTACGTAATATATGGTGGAATATCAATCTTTGCTTCATCAGCGTCAAATGTTTGCAATTTTATATACGCCCATAAGTTTGTTGATTTTCATCAGAAGCAAAGATATGAATATAGAAAGCATTTAAAACCAATCTTTGTTTTTTTTGCAATGTCATGTGCGACAACTATTTATACAAATCTTGATACAGTTATGCTCGGATTTATAAATGGTGATGCAGAGGTTGGCTTTTATAATGCAGCGGTTAAAATAAAAAGTATTTTAGTTTGCGTTGTTACATCTTTGGGAACGGTTCTTTTGCCGAGAGCATCATATTATGTAGAACATAAGATGATGGATGAGTTTGATAGAATAACATGTAAGGCGATAAATTTTGTCTTTCTAGCAGCTGTACCAATGATGGTATATTTTATGCTTTTTGCAAGAGAAGGTATTTCTTTTCTTTCAGGTGATGCGTATGAACCGGCAACGATTCCGATGATTATAATTATGCCAACACTTTTAACAATCGGTCTTACTAATATTATGGGGATTCAGGTGCTGATACCGCTTGGAAAAGAGAAAAAGGTCCTTTATTCTGAAGTGATAGGGGCAGTTGTTGACTTTGTGATAAATATGCTCTTGATTCCGCGAATGGCATCTGCAGGTGCAGCTATTGGCACATTGATTGCAGAATGTATGGTTTGGTTTGTGCAGTATTACGTATTAAGAAAGCGCGTGATCAAAGCATATCGAAATATTCAATATTGGAAAATTGTAATTGCAGTTATTTTTGGAGCAATTGTATCTTTTTTAACAAAGAATTTAGTGACCGGATACTTTTTGACTTTAGTTGTGTCTGCAATTGTATTTTTTGGAATATATGCTTTGACTCTTTTTATTTTGAAGGAAAAATTCTTTATGGAAATAGTAAATGAAACGGTTCTTCCCGTTCTGTATAAATTGAAAGGTTGTGAAAAAAATGAATAAATATGATTATTTAGTGGTTGGGTCAGGTTTATATGGTGCAATTTTTGCTCACGAAGCAAGCGCCCATGGTAAGACTGTATTGGTTGTAGACAAGCGCCAAAACATCGCAGGAAACATCTACACTGAGAGTATAGAGGGCATCAACGTCCATAAATACGGAGCACATATTTTCCATACCAATAATAAAAAAGTCTGGAATTATATCACGCAGTTTGCAGAATTCAATCGCTTTACTAACAGTCCCGTGGCTAATTACAAGGGTGAACTGTATTCGCTACCGTTCAACATGTATACTTTTAACAAGATGTGGGGTGTTGTGACACCGGAGGAGGCTGCCGCCAAGATCGAGGAGCAGCGTAAGGAGATTTCTGGTGAGCCGCAGAATCTTGAAGAGCAGGCCATTTCTCTTGTTGGTCGCGATATCTACGAGAAACTTATCAAGGGTTACACTGAGAAGCAGTGGGGGCGTGATTGTAAGGAGCTTCCGGCTTTCATCATAAAGCGTCTTCCAGTTAGACTTACCTTTGACAACAATTATTTCAACGCTCTTTATCAGGGTATTCCAATTGGTGGATACACCAAGATGGTTGAGAATCTGCTCGACGGCATTGAGGTCAGACTAAATACCGACTACCTTGAGCACAAGGCTGAGCTTGATGCTCTTGCTGGCAAGGTTGTATACACAGGTCCGATTGACGCATACTTTGGCTTTAAGCTAGGTACTTTGGAATACCGCTCAGTGCGCTTTGAGAATGAGACCCTCGATATTCCTAACTTTCAGGGCAATGCCGCTGTCAACTATACTGACCGTGAGACCCCATGGACACGTATTATTGAGCACAAGTGGTTCGAGTTCGGTAAGGATGAGGATGGAAATGATCTGCCAAAGACTATTATCAGCCGTGAGTACTCTTCTGAGTGGAAGGCAGGCGATGAGCCTTACTACCCTGTAAACGATGCCAAGAACAATAAACTTTATGCTGAGTATAAAAAACTAGCCAATAATGAAAGTAAAGCTATTTTTGGCGGAAGGCTGGGGGAATATAAATATTATGATATGGATAAAACGATTGAAGCAGCTTTGAACTTATGCGAAAGGATGCACTTGACGGATGAACGCTGAACAAGAAAAAAGAAAGTTACAAGATACAATTTTGATTATTGCTAAAGAAATCGATAAAATATGCAAAGAGAACAATATTGATTATTTCATGGATGGAGGAACACAGCTTGGAGCGATTCGTCATAGGGGATTTATTCCGTGGGATGATGATTTCGATATTGGAATGAAGCGGATAGAATATGATCGATTTATAAATGTGTGTCAACAAAGTTTGAATAAGAAAAAATTTCATTTGGAAACAGAAAAAGATATTGGATATGGGTTTGCATTTGCCAAAATTCATTTGAAAGGAACAGAAATTATTGAAAACTTTTCACAAAATGCAAATGTGGATCACGGGATATTTGTAGATATATTTCCATATGATAATATTCCTGATTCAGATTTAAAACGTACCCTTTTCCTTGCAGAGAATCATATACTAAAAAATTTGATTTGGGTAAAAGCGGGGTATGGAAGTGCGGAGCAAAAACGGAAGTTATCATACTTTGTTTTCTCTCTTGTGGGAAAGTTTTTTTCATTGAAATGGCTTAAGAGTAGAAGAAGCAAATTAGTATGTAAATATAATAACAAAATAACAGAATATTGTTTTACAAGCGATTATCCAAAAAATCATTTGCAGACAAAATGGCTTGATAATAGAAAGCTGTATTCTTTTGAAAACCTTTCTTTTTATGGATTGATAGATTATGATTCGTTCCTTCGAATGCTCTATGGAAATTATATGCAACTTCCACCACCGGAGCAACGGATTGTTCATAGCAAATATAAAATTGATTTTGGACCATATTAAGATGGCTTGCGGTGGCAAAGAACTATAGCATCTTTTGATGTAACAAGTTACTGCGTTGATGAACTTAACCTCAGGATTTTATACGGTATACTTAAAAGTGACGATTAGTGTGCTGCAAATGTATCACTGCGGCTAGTAACGTTAAAGCTTTAACAAATAGTAACCGTGTTGTAGTTGTGTGGGATAGATAGCAAAGAAATTGAAAATCTTAATATAATAGTATTTATTTGGACGAAAAATATGTGTCAAAAGGAGAAGTATGTATGAATAGGCTGTAGAGATTAGATAATCAGTTATCAAAACGAGGGGTGGTAGCGCGTAAAGCCTCTAGGGTTCTGGAATTAGTAAATCATTTGATTTGTGCATGCTCAGTATCAGTTGAGGCTGAAATTGGAGAAGGAACGAATTTCTACCATAGGGGTATCGGTTGCGCGATACATGCAAGAGCGGTTATAGGCAAAGATTGCAAAATATTTCAGGGAGTAACAATTGGAAGTAAATGGTCAAATGGGATTTATTCAGGTGGTGCCCCATACATCGGAAATAATGTAATGATAGGAGCGGGAGCGGTGATTTTGGGAGATATCTCAGTTGGTGATAATTCTATTATAGGTGCAAATGCTGTTGTTATACATAATGTGCCTGAAAATTCTTTTGCGGTTGGTGTTCCGGCAGTAATTAAAAAGCTATGATAAAAATCAGCAGATATATTTTCTTAACTAGATATAAGTATTGGTTTGAATGTTTTTTAATCGAGCAATTATGATTAGAAAAGAAGTAAAGAAGAATCTAATGGACCTTGCATTGAGCAATGAAAGACGAGATGCATTTTTGTTTATGGCAAAGTTGTTGTCAGAATAAGTTAGAGACATTGCTTTTGTAATTTAACTTTTAGGACTGCAACTTCTTTGCTCGGAGGCTCTAAGATATCCATCTCAGTAAACTTTTATAAGATAGTCGGCTATTGGTGTGAGTCGGTAGTTTCGACTATAGATATGCGTTCACGAAAAATGGAGGATAAGTGTATATGAACAAACACGAAAGCGATATCATGAACTCGCTTTTGCTGGAACCGTTTATTAATCAGAGGATTCTGGCGGAAGTGTCAGGTCATTCATTGGGAGTGGTAAACCGCTCACTTAAGGAACTTATCAAAGCTGATTACTTGGATGAATCTATACGTCCAACAGCGAAAGCAATAACAGAATTTAAGCAGAGAACTCCACAACGCGCTGTTATTCTGGCAGCTGGATTTGGTATGCGGATGGTTCCCATTAATACGGAAATGCCGAAAGGTCTCTTGGAAGTCAATGGGGAGGCATTGATCGAACGTATCATCAAGCAGCTTCATGAAGTGGGAATAAAAGAAATCTATGTGGTTGTAGGTTTCATGAAAGAAAAATACGAGTATTTGATTGATGAGTATGGTGTAGAACTCGTAGTTAATGCCGATTATGCTTCAAAGAATAATTTGCATTCGGTCAAACTTATAAAAGAACATCTGGAAAATGCTTACATTATTCCTTGTGATATTTGGTGTGACAGAAATCCATTCCATCGACATGAACTGTATTCCTGGTATATGGTCAGCGATCTTGTAGACAACGACAGTAATGTCCGAGTTAACCGTAAAATGGAGCTGGTAACTGTACCAGAAAGTTCTGGCGGTAATGCAATGATAGGTATCTGCTACCTGGTAAAAGAGGATGCTGACACAGTTGCAAAACGTATTGAAGAACTATGCAAAAATCAGAGGTACGATGGAGCATTCTGGGAGGAGGCACTTTATAATAAGGATCGGATGATAGTAGCAGCTCGTGTGGTTCATTCAGCAGATATAGTGGAAATCAATACTTATGAGCAACTCCGGGAAATTGACAGCGATTCTAACCAGTTGAAAACAGATGCAATTCAGGTGATTTGTGAGGCTCTGGATGCAAAGCCAGAAGCAGTTACAGATATTACAGTTCTTAAAAAGGGCATGACGAATCGTTCTTTCCTGTTTACCTGCAAGGGAAAGAAATATATCATGCGAATTCCGGGCGAAGGAACTGATCAGCTCATCAATCGTCGTCAAGAGGCGGCGGTTTATCAAACTATTGATGGAAAGCATATTTGCGATGATATTGCATATATCAACCCTCAAAATGGCTATAAAATCACGGAATTCTTGGAAGGCGCGAGAGTATGTGATCCTTTGAATTATGAAGATGTTAAAAAGTGTATGAAGCGGCTACATGCGTTCCATGACTTAAAATTGAAAGTAAACCACGAGTTTGATATTTTCGGACAGATGGAGTTTTATGAAACGCTATGGGAGGGGACTCCTTCTGTTTATAAGGACTATGAAAAAACAAAAGCAAATGTTCTGTCGCTAAAGCCTTATATTAATGCACATGTTGGAGAAAAAGTCCTGACCCATATTGATGCAGTGCCGGATAATTTCCTTTTTGCGGAGAAAGATGGCAGGGAAGAAATCCGACTGATTGACTGGGAGTATGCAGGAATGCAAGATCCTCATGTGGATGTGGCAATGTTCTGTATTTATTCTCTTTACAATAAACGTCAGGTCGATCGCCTGATTGCAGCCTATTTTACGGAAGCTTGTAGTGATGAGACTAGAATCAAGATTTATTGCTACATTGCTGCTTGTGGTCTGCTGTGGAGTAACTGGTGTGAGTATAAGAGAAACCTCGGCGTAGAGTTTGGTGAGTATTCGCTTCGGCAGTACCGATATGCCAAAGACTATTATCGAATTGTTCGAGAAGAACTGAAAAAACAAGGGGAGGAAGAATAAATGCCAAAAGTAGAAAGAGCCATAATTATGGCGGCTGGCTTAGGAAATCGAATGCACCCGGTGACGCTGACAACACCGAAACCGCTGGTTAAAGTGAATGGTGTGCGGATGGTTGACACAGTCATTGATGGTCTGCATAAAAATGGAATCTGTGAAATTTATGTTGTTGTCGGATATCTGAAAGAACAGTTTGTCACACTTGAAAAGGAGTATCCTGGAGTCAAGTTAATTGAAAACCCCTACTACGATACTTGCAACAATATCTCTTCACTTTTTGTGGCACGAGAGTATATTGGAAATGCGATTATTTTGGACGGCGATCAGATTATTTATAATGCGGAAATATTAGCACCGGAATTTGAACGCTCTGGTTATAACAGTGTTTGGACAGACGGTGAAACTGATGAGTGGCTTCAGACTGTTGAGAATGGCATTGTTACGGCATGCAGTCGGACAGGTGGAAAAGGTGGATGGCAGCTGTACAGTATTTCCCGTTGGACTGCAGAGGATGGAAAAAAACTGAAACGCCACCTCGAAATTGAGTTTGAACAAAAGAAGAACCGACAAATCTACTGGGATGATGTGGCGATGTTCTGTTACCCGGAGGAGTATCAATTGGGTATCCGTCCTATGAATAAGGACGATATTATAGAAGTGGATAATCTGAGTGAGCTAATTGCTCTGGATGGCGGCTACAAAAAATATGTGGAGGAAAAGTAAATGAATACGAAAAAAGAATATGGAAAAATAGACTGGATGATAACACTGGTGCCTTTGGCAATCGTGATTGCATTATGTGTTCTATTCTTTTTTGTACCGGAACAATCGAATGCTGTACTGAGTCAGATTCGTTTTTTCTTTGGTGATACCTTTGGTACATATTACTTAGTAATTGGATTAGGAATTTTTATTCTTTCTCTGTATATTGCTGGTTCTAAGTACGGTAATATCGTCCTTGGCGAGCAGAATGAGAAGCCAAAGTATTCCTTCTTTGCGTGGGGCTCAATGATGTTCACCTGTGGGCTTGCTGCAGATATTCTGTTCTATTCGTTCTCGGAATGGGTGCTGTATGCGACTGATCCGCATCTGGCAGAGATGGGAAGTATTCAGGATTGGGCAGGCGTATATCCGCTGTTCCATTGGAGCTTTATTCCGTGGGGATTTTATCTGGTACTGGCCGTTGCCTTTGGCTTTATGCTTCATGTAAGAAAAAGAAATCGTCAGAAGTATTCAGAGGCTTGCCGTCCAATCCTTGGAAAACATACCGATAGCTGGGCAGGACGAATTATTGACCTGTTAGCTGTGTTTGCACTCCTTGCTGGTACTGCTACTACTTTTAGTGTGGCAACACCGCTTATGGCAACCATTATCAGTGAAATGCTCCATGTTGCCGTTAGTCGTACTGTAATCAACATTATTATTCTTCTGATTACCTGCGCTGTATATACATACTCCTTACTGCATGGATTTAAGGGAATCAGCAAGTTGGCAAACATTTGTATTTATATGTTCTTTGGCCTGATTGCCTTTGTGCTGCTGTTTGGTGGAGAAACACGGTACATTATTGAAACTGGTTTTTCTTCCCTTGGACGGATGATTCAGAACTTTGTTGATCTGTCTACATTTACTGATCCGCTCCGTACATCGAATTTCCCACAGAACTGGACGATTTATTATTGGGCATATTGGATGGTCTGGTGCGTGGCTGCTCCGTTCTTTATTGGCAACATTTCGCGTGGCAGAACAGTACGTCAGACAATTCTTGGTGGCTATGTATTTGGTGTTGGCTCTACGTTGACGAGTTTTATCGTACTTGGTAACTATTCTATGGGAATGCAGGTCACTGGAAAGGCTGACTTTATTGCACAGTATCTGGAAAATGGAGATTTGTATGGCATGATTGTGTCTATCATCAAAACGATGCCGGGCGCGCCTGTTATCATGGTAGTTGTTCTGTTGACGATGATCGCTTTCTATGCGACTTCTTTTGATTCGATTGCTTTGACAGCATCCTGCTATAGCTATCACACACTGGAGGATGGTGAGCAACCGAATAAAGGCATTCAGTTGATGTGGTGTATTCTGCTTATTTTGCTTCCGATTGCTTTGCTGTTTGCAGAAAGCTCCATGAACAATCTTCAGTCGGTGAGTATTGTTGCAGCTTTCCCGATTGGTGCGGTAATCGTGATGATTGCAGTCAGCTTTATGAAGGATGCTAAAAAATACATGGAAGAACTCGGTAACAAAAAATAATTTATGGTTTTATAATTTTAGATGAAAGAGAGAAATTAAGATGAACACAACATTACTTATCATGGCCGCCGGCATTGGCAGTCGCTTCGGAACAGGAATTAAGCAGTTGGAGCCAGTGGACGATGCTGGACATATTATCATGGACTATTCAATCCATGATGCGATTGAAGCTGGATTCAACCATGTGGTATTCATTATCCGTAAGGATATCGAGAAGGAGTTCAAAGAGGTCATCGGAGATCGCATTGCCTCTATTTGCTCTTCTCATAATGTAACTGTTGACTATGCTTTCCAAGATATTAATGATATCCCGGGAACTCTGCCAGAAGGTCGGACAAAGCCGTGGGGAACCGGTCAGGCTGTGCTTGCAGCGAAGAAGGTCATTAAGACTCCGTTTATCGTCATCAATGCAGACGATTACTACGGCAAGGAAGGTTTCAAAGCCGTACATGAGTATCTGGTGAATGGTGGCAAGTCCTGTATGGCTGGCTTCATGCTGAAGAATACTCTGTCCGATAATGGCGGTGTAACCCGTGGCATCTGCAAGATGGATGATCAGAATAATCTGACTGAGGTTGTGGAAACCAAGAACATCGTCAAGACTGAAGCTGGAGCAGAGGCAGACGGCGTGGTTGTTGATGTAAATTCTCTGGTGTCTATGAACATGTGGGGCCTGACTCCAGATTTCCTTACTACATTGGAAGAAGGCTTCAAAGAGTTCTTTGAGAAAGAAGTCACGGGCAATCCTCTGAAAGCAGAGTACCTGATCCCCATCTTTATTGGAGAATTATTGGAGCAGGGCAAGATGTCCGTAAAGGTTCTGAAAACCAATGATACATGGTATGGCATGACCTATCATGAGGATGTCGCGGCTGTAAAGGACAGCTTCAAGAAGATGCTGGAGAATGGCTTTTATAAGGCTGACCTGTTCAGTGATTTATAATATACTGGAGCTACAACAGAATGTAGCTTCCAACGCTGCTCGGACACTCCCACATATCTTCATGATGCATATCAAAAGAATTATTTGAAGATTTGAAATAAGAATGAAAAGCAAGATGAATAACGAGGAGAAAAGAAATGGAAATATTTAAAAGTATAGTAACCAATGTTCTCACAGCCTTTTACCAGCCATTTTGGTTTGCGGTACTCCTCACAATATTCATTTTGTTTTTTTATATGTATGCATATCAGCCAATTGACACCGGCAAAGGAATCAAAAACGCCTGCCTTGCCTGGGTTCGCACATTCAAAAATTCATTGTATTTTCGTAAACTATTTTGTCTTGTATTTTTTACGGTAATGATTTTGTTTCGAACTTTACTAAACCGTAATATGTGGATGAATCCCCTTTCTAATGTGATGGGCGGCTGGTGGATTTGGAGTACACAGGTAGATGGGACAGTAACACTTACGACAGAATGTTTTGAAAACATTGCCCTTATGCTGCCATTTACTTTTCTGCTCATGTGGACTGCCAAAGAGAAACTTTTAAAAGCGAAGGGCAGACAAATTTGTTTTACAAGTATTCTTTGGTATAGCACAAAGGCGGCATTTCTTTTTTCATTAACGATAGAGTTCCTGCAGCTTTTCCTGAGAGCAGAAGGGGTCTGACCCTCTTACAAAATTCTTTCAATAAAGAAAAATATGTAAATTCTCTTGCGCGAGTATAGCTCCTGTGATATACTGGAAGAAACTGGAATTGAGATTCTGAGAAATAGTAGAAATGCATCTGTGTTAAAAGCAGGTGCGTATCTTCTTATATATCATTAATGATAGTATCTTAAAAAATAAAAGGAATTAGGAGAGGATAATTATAGCGAGAAAGTTGAGAGAATGGTTTCCTGGAGCGATTTATCACCTTATGCACAGAGGAGTAAGGAGAAGTGCAATATTTGAGGATGAGACAGATTATCAGGTAATGCTGCAGATGATAAAGGACTGTTTAGAGAAATATCAGTGTATTTTGCATGCGTATTGTTTGATGACAAACCATATTCATTTGTTATTGGAGACGGATAGAATAGAAGTAGATAAGTTCATGAAGCGAATGTCAGAGCGTTATGCGATGTATTTTAATCATAAATATTCGTATAGAGGGCATGTTTTTGAAGGAAGATATAAGTCCTGTCTGGTGCGGGATGATGCATATTTTCTTCAAACAAGCCGGTATATTCATCTGAATCCGGTCAAGGCAGGAATCATAACGCGACCAGAAGAATATTTTGCTAGCAGTTATTGTATGATGATAGGAATAAAGGATGATGGTATAACACATAGAAGAAAAACGCTTTCTTATTTTCCTAAAAATGAAGTCTTTCATTATAGAGAATTTGTAGAAGATATAGGACATAAATATGTAGTTCAGGAACAAAGTATCAGGAAGATGATAGGAGAAGATGAATTATGGCTACCATGGTAAAGAGTTTTGCGATTCAGGGGATAGATGGATATTGCGTTGATATAGAGATAAAGATGCTGGAGGGACAGCCGGCAACGCTGATTATAGGACTTGGTGATCAGGCGGTAAAGGAAGCAGCGGAGAGGATCCAGGCGGCAATTGATGAAAGTGGATATGTGTTTCCTAAAAAAAGAGTAATTATCAGTCTGGCACCCAGTGATAAAAAGAAAAGGGGTTCACACTTTGATCTTGCAATGGCAGTCGGGGTGCTTCAGCAAAATGGAGATATTGGTGCAAAGAATTTGTCAGATTATGGATTTATTGGGGAGTTGTCATTAGACGGTCGGTTAAGGGAGTGTAGAGGAATTCTGCCTATGATTATTGCCGGTCAGAAAAAAGGAGTAAAAAAGATAATTGTACCGGAAGCGAATATAAAAGAGGCATGTCTGGTACATGGGGTAGAAATTTTAGGATTTCATGATATAGGGACAGTGATACGTTATTTAGAAGGAAAAAGCATTGTTACAGGGAAATATCAAGAAGAAAAAAATTTAGATGTTTCGGGTAAAAGTTTAGATTTCAAAGATGTAAAAGGGCAGGATGAATTAATAGAGGCAGCAGTTCTTGCAGCGGCTGGTGGGCATAACATGCTTATGATAGGAGAACCAGGATGTGGGAAAACAATGATTGCACAAAGAATCCCGACAATTTTACCGGAAATGACAGAAGAAGAGTGCCTTGAAGTGACAAAAATCCATAGTATTTCAGGATTATTGCCGAGTGGACATTCTCTGATGAAGTACAGACCTTTTCGTGCACCGCATCACAATGCATCATTAAATGCATTGATAGGAGGCGGAGTGAATGCAATGCCAGGGGAAGTATCATTGGCACATAATGGAGTTTTATTTCTGGATGAGCTTGCTGAATTCTCCAGAAGAACATTAGATGCACTTCGTCAGCCCATAGAGGATAAAAAGGTTTCTATTTCAAGAGTAAATAGTACGCATACATTCCCGGCAAATTTTATGTTTATCACAGCGATGAATCCATGTCCATGTGGGTATTATCCAAGCAAAAAGTGTAAGTGTACAGATTATGAAATTATAAAATACAGAGGGAAGATTTCCGGTCCAATTATGGATAGGATAGATATTCAGAAAGAGGTACATCCGGTTAATTTTTTTGAGATAGCAAATCAGAAGTCATATTGTAGTTCGGAGGAATTACGTAATAAAGTAAAAAGTGCAAGGCTCATACAGCAGGAACGTTACTCGAATGAAAAAGGAATCAATTGTAATGCGCAGATGACAACAGAATTAATACAAAAATATTGTGGGTTAGATAAAGAATCTCTAGATATATTAAGGGAAACCAGCGAGAAATATGCGTATAGTGCCAGAGTAATCCATAAGTTATTGAGACTTGCAAGAACAAGTGCTGACTTGGAAGGAGTTGAAAAAATTCGTCAAAAAGATATAGAGAAAGTTTTATTATGTCGGGATTTAGATAAAAGCAACAGTGAGATGGTGGTGATTAAATAATGTTATACTGGATATGGCTTACGCAGATACCATTTATCGGTCCAATCGCAGCCAGAAAGTTAATCGAATATTTTGAAAATGCTGAAAATGTTTACAAGGCGAAAGAAAAATATCTGGAGAAAATTCCTGGCTTATCAATAAAGCAAAAGAAAAATGTCATCGAATTTCGTTCTTTAAAAGAAGCAGAAAGAATTCTTGAAAATTGCGAAAAACAGAGTATAGATATATTATGTTGGCAGGATGAAAGATACCCCACGCGGGCAAAAGAACCAAAAGATGCACCGGTTATTTTATACTATAAAGGACACTTTAAAGAGATAGAGCGTACGATTGGAATTGTAGGTGCGAGAAGGTGTAGCCAGCAGGATAAACACAGAGCAGTAAATATTGCTTCAGAATGTGTAGAAAAAGGCATTACCGTTATAAGTGGGATGGCAAAAGGGATAGACAGTTATGCCCATACTGCGTGTCTGAATGCAGGTGGATATACAATAGCAATAATGGGAAATGGATTAGATATTTGCTATCCAAGTGAACATTATCAATTAATGAAAGAAATCGAGGATAAAGGTCTTTTGCTTTCAGAATATCCACCGGGGACATTACCAACAAAGTACACATTTCCACGTAGAAACAGATTGATAAGTAGCTGGTCGGATAAATTATTTGTGATAGGTGCAGGAAAAGGAAGCGGAGCATTAATAACTGTGGATTATAGTAAGAAGTATGCACGAAAAGTATACTGGTGATATTTTTAATGAAGGAGAAAAAGAATATTATGAAGTACAATACAGAAGATATATATAAGATAATTGATAATGAAGATTATTTAAAAGAAAGTAAAATGCAATATCTTACAGAAAAAGAAGCTCGTCAGAAAAGGTTAGAAGTATACGCGGAAAAGATTCAGGAAAAAGTACTGCATCAATCTTCAGAGATTATACAGTCGCTTGTAGAAGAAAGAAATAATCAGAAGATGACTCAGCAGGAACTGGCAGATATCACGGGAATAAGATCCTCAAACCTGGCTCGTTTCGAAAAGGGGGATAGAATTCCCACATTACTCATGCTGGAGAAATATGCCAATGCATTGGGAAAACATATAGAGATAAAAATAGGGGATCTTTAAATGATTGAATAAATAGATTTAATGTACACGGTAAACCATGCGTATCATGACATCCCCTTCAGGAAAGTATTATATAGACTGGGTCATCATTCTTTATGAATATCAAAAGACTCGCATAGAAGGGGTCTGACCCTCTTATAAGTAGAAAACTATCAGCAGGTGTACATTGGAAGAATCCAGCCGGGGAAAACTCCGGCTGATATTAAAATACGCTTGCAGAAGCAGCGACCGAAGAACTTCAAAGGTCATTATATCGGTTGCAGTGATGTGATCGTTATCACCGATGATGGAAAAACCACAGCTTACTATGTCAACAAAGATGGTTTTATCATCATTCCGGAATTTCTCATGAACCCCCAAAAGCATTGGGAGATATTAGGGGTGTTTCGTATATTTATCCGATTTTATGGAGATTTGGTTTGATTCGTGTTTCTGAAAAGACAGAAAAAGCATTGATGCGGAAAACTGGATAAATATTGTTGGATTATGAAGTAGATGTTAAAATAATAATTGAATCAAAGCAGTTTATGAATTTTAACAACGAGGATTTCGCTGTTGAGCATCGAGTAGATGGCAGTAACTAGAATACATAGAGGAAAACGAGAGATTATTATGGAAGATAAAAAATATCTTTTACAAACTTGCAAGCATTGCGGTAACAAAGGATTATTAAAAATAGTAGCTGATTATAAACAGCATTTTAAAGAAATGGATGGCACTGATGTAATCTTTACAGCAGATACTTGTTGGGTATTATTAGAGTGCCCGGTTTGTAAAGGAATATCACTTTACAAATCATATACTGATGATACAATGGTTACTCCATACGGATATGAATCTGACGTATCAATGGAATATCCCGGAAACAAATATGATTATAAACATGTTCCTGAAAGTATTCTTAAATCTTATCAGGCAGCAGTTAAAACATCAAAAGTGGATTTGAATGTTTGCTTGATAGCAATACGAGCAGTGCTTGAAAAAATCTGCAAGGAACGTGGCAGCAAAAAAAAGAATCTGGAAGCAATGTTGAAGGAAATGGTGAACAAGAACATTCTTCCGGAAACATTGGATCAATGCAGTTTTTTGATTAGAAAACTTGGCAATTCCGGAGCGCATGGTGATGATATAGGTATGTCACAGAGTGATGTTCTGGAATTGATTGATTTTATAGAAACAATTTTATATTACATATATGAACTTCCGATAAAAATTGCAAACGTGAATGATAAGTATAATTTGAAACTTGAAAATAAAGCAGAGAAAACTTTGGAATGTGAGTGAATAACTTATCCGAGGGATATATGTCTTGTTCTAGCAGGAATCTGGTAAATAAAATTGTTAATGTATTACTGAAAGATGGAGGTTGCGCAGGAAGTTTTCCATATAACATATGGATGAAGGATAGCTCACTATATGCAGTATAAGTAGTTGGATTTGAGGAATATGTTGGCTTATCATTTCTTGAAAAATACATATGTGTATCCGAAGTTTCTATAAGGGAAATCTGACACTAGGGATTGTAATCATCAATGACATTTCAGTAGTCACTGAAAATATTGTGGAATATTTGGAAAAAAGACATTTAGAACTTACAGAGGAATAATGGGAATTTTAACAAGCATACTTAGCAAGCAAAGAAAGTGGTTGTAATGTCGTATGATGTTATTAAAACGTAGAAGGTAATAAAATGTTGATTGATGTAATAAAGGAATTTTCCTGTCTGGATAGTATATGGGAAGAATATATTCAGTTTCTTGAGATAAAGAGTTTTACAGAAGCTAGTCATTGCCTTAGAGATATGTATATGAACATTATAAGTATTTTGACATACATTGATCTGGAATGCACTGACGAAAAAAATAGTTTATTTTCAGATGTTGATATTGTTCCTGAAATAGTAGGCATTATAGAAAAAGATATTAAATATCTTGAAAATATTTAAAACGGCAACAGGATTACCGTTCCGATATAAATTAAAAGTTGGTAAAAACGGAGAGTATAACAGAGAGCTGCTGATAGACCGGCGAGAGAAAAGTAAGAGTCTAGCCTGGAGTAGTGTGGTGCTGGCATTTGAAAATAGTAAGAGGATTTCAGAAGAAGTGAAGAAACCGAAAGCACTTGGAGATATTAGAGGGGGTTCATATATTTATTCGATACTATGGCGGTTTGGTTTGATCAGAGTGCCGGAAGCAATAGAGAAGAAAATGGAAAAGCAGAGATAAATCCCTGCTTTATTGCCTACGAGTGATTAGATTAACATGGATATATTAAAGGGTTTCTCGTAAAATAGAAAATGCATCAATGATTCCTTGCTTATAGGCAATACGGATATATTCTATAGTGAAGTATGCTATTTCCTCGTAATTGAATTTCTCAGAAGCGAGTATACGTTTTGCAATCTTGATACGTTCTTCTTTTTTCATTTTTTCGATTTCCTTACACAATTTAGAATTCCTCCTTGTCTGGTATTATATTATTTTTGTAGAAAATAACAAGGGATAAGTATTTACGTCTGCTTTTGTTGTAAAAAAATGAAATAATATACGAAAAAATCACATTAAATATAAATAAAATTTAAAAAAATGAGAATAAATATTGACGAATACGAAAAAAACGTATAATCTAAACTTACAGGAGGTACCAGAAATGCTAATAAGATTTAATGTGAAAAATTTTTTATCTTTTGCATCAAGAGAAGATGGTGGTACGGAAGAATTTTCTATGATTGCAGGAAGAACTCGTGCAAAGAAAGAACATTTATATGATGATGGAAAGATTAAATTATTAAAATTTGCAGCAGTATATGGTGCAAATGCAGCCGGTAAATCTAATCTGGTGAAGGCTTTGGATTTTATGAAGCATGTGATCGTAAGCGGGTTGCCAGATGGACATACTGAAAAATACTGTAAGGTAGATCCAGATAATGTGATGAAACCGAGTTATTTTGAATTAGAGATTTTATTAGGTGGTAAATATTATTCATATGGTTTTGAAATAATTTTAAGTCAGAGTCGCTTTATGTCAGAGTGGCTGGTGGAACTTCGTTCAGATAATTCAGAGAAAATACTTTTTACAAGGAATATTGTAGACGGGAAATATGAGCTGGCTGGTATTCTTGCCGGTAAAGGTTTAAAAGAAAAACTGAATGTCTATGCGGATGATATTCGTGGAGATAGCAGTGTACTTTTTTTGTCTGTGATGAATCAAAATAAAAAGAATCTGTATGAGAATCATAAAACAGCAGCGGTTTTGAAAGATGTTTTTTTGTGGATAAAAGATTCTTTAGATATTAATTATCCAGACCAACCAGTTTCAGATTACTCCTATCTCGCCAGAGCAGATAAGGTAAATGAAGTATGCAGGATTATTTCTGCATTTGGCACAGGAATTACAGATTTTGAATTAGTGGATGTTCCGATTGAAAAAGTGTTGAATGGGTTGCCAAAGAGTCTGCAAGATAGGATTATGTCGAATATAGAACAGAAACAGGTTGAGATAAGAAATAGTCATCAGATCAAGGGCATTGATATGATTTTAAGAACACGTGTAGAATTATTTATCATTACAATAGATGCCAGTGATGCTGTAAAATGTCAGACGATAGAGTTTTGCCATGGCAGAAAAAATGTTTTATTTGATTTGGGCGAAGAATCAGACGGAACTATACGTATTCTGGATTTGTTAGAAATCTTGCTGTCTGGTGAAGGAAAGACCTATGTGATTGATGAATTGGATCGTTGCCTGCATCCGAGTCTCAGCTATAAATTTGTGGAGACATTTTTAAATATTGCAGCAGGGAAAAATATTCAGCTTATAGTTACAACACATGAGTCAAGACTGATGGATTTTGATCTTCTTCGCAGGGACGAGATCTGGTTTATTGAAAAAAAAGAAAATGGAGAATCTGATATATATTCGCTGGAAGAATATAATGCCAGATTTGACCAGAAAATTGATAAAGCATATTTGGAGGGACGGTATGGCGGAGTGCCTATCTTCAGCACTATTTTTCCGGTGGAGAGGGCATAGCATATGAGAGAAAAAAAGATGTTTGCTCAAAGAACCAGGACCAGGAATACAGATGAAGCAAAGAGAAAATATTTTCTGGTATATGAAGGAAAGGAAACGGAAGAAATTTATTTTGAAAGTGTAAGTCAAAATCGTTCAAAGATTGGAATTGATCCGTTGCTAGAGCTGGTTCCGGTTGTACGTAGCTACAGCGAAGAAGGGTGGAGCAATCCAAAGAAAATAGTAGATCGTATGCTTTTGAACTTGGAAGAAAGCAGACTGGGAGTAGTGTCATATGAAACACTTTTGAACTGGTTTATGGATTATCTGTATGAAGAAGAGATATTAACAAACAGTAAAGTAAAAGCAAAAAGCTTATGGCAGACATTAGAGTGGATATGTAAGGAAAAACTACATGTCATGCTTACAGAGCAAGTAGAGAATCTGGAACAGACATGTCGAGTGATTGCAGAATATTTCCAAGATAAAGAAGGATACGAACAGATCATAGATGATGTACCACGTATTATCCAGAATAGATCTATTACTTATGCAGAAGGATTTGACAGAATATGTTTTGTTGTGGATCGAGACAGAGAGAGTTTTGTTGCACACCCTGAAAATAATCAGTATGAATATGTTCTGAATAAATGCAGAGAAAAGAAATTTGGTTTTTATCTTACTAATCCATGTTTTGAATTCTGGTTGTTACTTCATTTTGATGATGTAAAGGAACTGAATAAACAGCAGCTTTTAGATAATCCTAAAATAACTGCGAAACGTCGCTATACAGAACAAGAATTAAGAAAAAGGGTAAACGGTTATACGAAGTCCTCTTATGATGCGGATTGGTTTATAAATCGGATCGATGTTGCGATTCAAAATGAAAAACTGTATTGTGAGGATGCCGAGGAACTGGAGCATTTTGTGGGAAGCCGGGTTGGAATGCTAATTGAGGAAATGAGAAGAAATGCACAGCAAGATTTTGCCAGAAAGTAAAATGGAACAGATTTATAATGATGGTGTAGAAATAGGTGAATTGAGGCTAAGAAAGAAATGGCATATTTACTTCTGGAGGAAGGAATGTCGGTTGAGCAGATTACCAGATTAGCTAAAGTCAACATAAAAGATGTTCAGAATTGGATTGACGAGAGTGTGAGCCTTGTAAAATAATATGAAAGAAATCCTCTATGAGAGAAAAGAAAAATTTCTCCATACAGTTTATTTTTAAATTATATGGAGAATTAAAGAAAACAGAGAATTAGGGTATTTCCATGCCAATCCCACTGCATTTACAAATAGAAGGGGTCTGACCCTCTTACACTTGTTCATCCCATTTGGAATTTTGGCACCGATGGTATTTAAAAGAATGAAGAAGATGAGCTTTTGCGTTTTCATAGGATTTTTGTGTTCATGTGGAATTGAGATAAGCCAGCTTATTACACAGCGGGGATACTGTCAGTTAGATGACGTGGTTACAAATACAGTGGGGATGCTAATAGGATGGATAATTTGGAGGGGATTCCATAGAGTAGTAATAGAAACACTAAGGAATATAAGAAAAGGAAGAAGTAATTACAAATGAGTATTGTTGATATAGCTCAAATAGTGAGTGCAGGGGTAGCGGTACTTAGTTTTGCTGGCTCGGTGATAGTTTACAGAAGAACTCTCAATAGAGAACGTAAGTTGGATACAATAAAAATGCTTTCAGAAATTAGGATGAAATATCCTAAAATTTGTGGTTTGTCTTATAAAGCCAAAAAGAAATATATAAAAGAATTAGAATTCTTTGCAACAGGTGTAAATCAAAAAATTTATGATATTAAAATTGTGAGCAAAATGAGCGGAAGCAGATTAATATATCAATATGAAAAATATTTAAAGAAAATTATAAAGAGAATAAGAAAAGGAAAAGAAGATAGTAAAGCATATATTGAATATGAGGAAATAATAAATAAATTAAAAAAAATAAAAAATATAAGGAAAAAGATGATATGAAAACAACCTTAGTCATCATGGCTGCCGGCATCGGTTCCCGATTCGGTGGTGGAATCAAACAACTTGCTCCAGTTGGTTTAAATGGAGAGATTATCATGGATTATTCTATCCATGATGCAATCGAGGCAGGATTCAACAAAATAGTTTTTATTATCCGTAAGGATATTAAGGATGCATTTAAAGAAGCAATCGGTGATCGTATTGAAAAGATCTGTAAAGATCTTGATGTTGAGATCGCCTATGCATATCAGGAATTAGATGAACTTCCAGAAGGTGTGGAACTTCCAGCAGGGCGTACCAAGCCTTGGGGCACAGGACAGGCAGTTCTTGCGTGTAAAGAAGTTCTGCATGAGCCATTTGCAGTAATCAATGCAGATGACTACTATGGAAAGGAAGCATTTGTTAAGCTTCATGATTTCCTTGTAGGCTACACACCAGAAAAATCCAATCAGTTCTGCATGGCAGGTTTTATTTTAAAGAATACGTTAAGTGAGAATGGTGCCGTTACCAGAGGTATCTGTGAGACTAATGAGGAAGGGTACCTTACAGCAGTTCATGAAACCTCTAATATTGTTAAGACTCCACAGGGTGCAGCAGTAGATAACGATGGACAGCTTACTTCAATTAATGCAGAATCCTACGCATCCATGAATATGTGGGGACTCACACCGGAATTTATGCAGACTTTAGAGGATGGATTTAAAGGGTTCTTTGCAAATATGGGAAACAAAGATATTCTGAAAGCAGAATATTTACTGCCAATCTACATAGATGAACTTCTTCAGGCAGGCAGAGTTTCTGTAAAAGTGTTAGATACGAATGACAAATGGTTCGGAGTAACCTATAAAGAGGATAAAGACTATGTAGTGAAATCATTTGCCAAGCTGATAGAAGATGGTGTATATCAGAAGAATTTATTTGAGGATTTAAAATAAATAGTGAAGGAGAACAATGGGAAGTAAGATAATCGAAATATTTAATAAAATAGCATATAATGTATTATCAGCACTTTATCAGCCCTTTTGGGCTGCCGTTCTTCTTGCCTTTTTAACAATGTTCTTATATTTATATGGTAAGGAGCATGGGTGGAAAAAGAATAATTTTATCCGAAATATGTTTGCAACATGGTGGAGAGCATTTAGAAGTTCTTCAAATTTTCGCCGGACATTCTTATTAGCTTTTTATACAGCACTGATATTACTCCGAACAGTTTTAAATCGTGAGATATGGTTTGATCCGCTTGGAAAGCTTTTTGGAGGATGGGGATTATATGAAGAGGGACAGTTTACAACAGAATCTATAGAGAATTTCATGTTATTTGTTCCATTTTCTATTTTACTATTGTGGACATTTCAAAAAGAATTACTTGATGAATCTGAGAATATTAGATTTGGAAAAACCGTTTGGGAAGCCACAAAAGTTGTAGCAGTATTTTCGTTTCTGATAGAATTTACTCAGTTATTATTCCATCTTGGAACATTTCAAATATCAGATCTAGTCTATAATACACTTGGTGGAGCAGTAGGCGGTGTTATCTATTATTTGGGATATTGTCGAAAGCGAAAAAATAAAATGAGAAACAGAGGACAGCTATCGGAGCATTAGTCCGGAGCAGAGAATCCTCTGTTTTAGGTGCAAGACGATTAGATTCACATGGAAATAGGAGTTATAAAATGGCAGGAAGACCAAGAAAGAAACCAGAATATGATCCAGAACTTCAATTTAATAATTATCTTCAAGAGTTAAGAAATGCTTATGAGGAAACAGGTTCATTGAGGACATTGGCAGCAGAATTAAATATCAGCTTACTTAAACTCCGCAAGCTACTTATTACTGCAGATGTATTCACATCAGATATATGTACAGAAATCAATGATCTGCATCAGTCAGGAAAAAAGATTCCGGAGATTATGAAATTCACAGGTCTTTCCAGAGCTTCGGTTCATTCCTATTTGCCCTATACGAAGGGACTTTATAATGCAGCAGAGATAAGTCTAAATGCGGAGCGATGCCGGACATATAAGATTCGACAGGAACAGGTTCGGATTCTAAAGGAAATACCATCAGTGGAAAATCTGTGGCAGGCTGTTATTGCTTTTCAGGATTATCCATTTAAAACGGCAACTGGATTACCATTCCGATATAAATTGAAGGTCGGTAAAAACGGAGAGTATAACAGAGAGTTGCTGATAGACCGGAGAGAGAAAAGTAAGAGCCTTGCCTGGAGTAGTGTGGTGCTGGCATTTGAAAATAGTAAGAGGGTTTCAGAAGAAGTGAAGAAACCGAAAGCACTTGGAGATATTAGAGGAGTTTCATACATTTATCCGATACTATGGCGATTTGGCTTGATCAGAGTTCCGGAAGCAATAGAGAAGAAAATGGGAAAGCAGAGATAAATCTCTGCTTCATTGCTTGCAAGTGATTAGATTAACATGGATATATAAAAGAGTTTCTCGTAAAATAGAAAATGCATCAATGATTCCTTGTTTGTAGGCAATCCGTATATATTCTATAGATGAAATATTTTCAGCAGTGATAGCGGCATCAACAGTGTCCCATTGTTGAGGAGTTAGATTAAGATTCCGTATTTTTTCTGAGCTTTTTGATATTTTAGATCTTGCTTTATTGCAATAGGTAAGCTATTTCAGAATATCTGCAGGAGAAAGGGATTTCTGTGGAAGGACTTATGCCGGAACTGGAGCCGGATGAACTGGCATATAAGATTGACGATAAATATTTTGCAATCCAGAGAACAGAGGAAGGCTATGATTATACCTTTTATGCTTTAGATTACGATGAGATCGACGGCGGTGCTTATGACAATCCTGATATTTCTATGCGGCAGGCAATGGAAGATATTCTTGAAGATGAAGATATGTCCCTGGAAAATGTAGTTCCCGTTGATTATGAGGATTTGATGGCAGAAGTGGAAGAAGCAGGCGAACGGCAGATGCGGCTGGCACAGTTATTAAAGAATTGTCCTCCAAGTATTTTTGAGGACTATGACCGGGAAAGAGCAGTGGATACCTGTGAGGGAATTGCAATGCAGTTTACCAAGAGCAAAGGGTATCTGACCGTACAGGCAACGGAAGAAGGCTATTTTTATATTTTTTATGATTCTGACCTGCACGAAATCCATTCCAATGATTATGATAATCCCAAAGCATCTGTTCAGAAAGCTACTTATGAAATCCTGAAAAGTGAAAGAATGGATGATATGGAGTGCGTTAAAGTAGACTATAAAGAATTTGAGGCAATGACCATCCAACATTCCAAAAACTTATTGCAGGCAGGTGAGCTTCGTGCGACTTCTGAGATTGGAAGAGATGAAGTAGCATTAAATGGTCTTAGCAGGGCAGAAGTGGAACGGGGTGTCTTGTATCACGCACAGGGTATTCTGAAAGAAATGGGACTGGAAAATGAAGTAGAGCTGCTTGCTGCAAGGGTTCATGGTTCCAGAAGCAGGGAGACACTTTACAGAGAAGATTCTGATCTTGATGTAGTGCTTTCTTATCGTGGCGATATCCGGGAGGACAGTTTCTTTAATGAATTAAATGCTCATGGTATAGCAATGGCAGGTATTAAGGTGGACATCAATCCTATCGCAGAAGAAAGAATCACTCTGGCAGAGTATATGAGGGAGTCCGAAGCCTATCTTGATCAGCAGGAGATCAAAAAGCTGGCGGCTGATTTAGATAATTTCAGCTATGAATATGACACTTACGAATATAAAGATACCGTTGAGAACAGAGAAGAACAGGTGGAGAAAATCACAGAGGACATTTTGAATCAGAAAACAGGGTGTTTAAAGGACTGGCTGGTTGAAGTATCGGAAGAATCTGATATAGACAGTGATGTGATAACTGCCAGGTCATTACTTTCTCGTCTGGAAAATGCAGAAACCCTTTCTATCTTTACCAGACAACCAGAACAGGAACAGCCAGAAGCTACGATTACTTTTTATGTAGCAGAGTGTATGGAGTTCCCAGTCATGGGGGAGTACCATAATAATCTTACTCTGGAAGAAGCGATTAAAATTTATGAAAGTATTCCGGCAGATCGACTACATGGAGGCAAAGGGATTGGTTTTGACCTGCAGGACGGGGATAAGGATTATTCTGGAGAGTACGAACTGATGTGTTGGGACAGAGTAGACAGGGAACTGATAGATATGATTCCTCATTATAAGGAAAGTCCATTGGTACAGAAAGCAATCAACGATATGGAAAAATATCTGAATGAGAAACATGGAAAAGTGCAGGAAGCAGAACAGACTGTGGAAGTGAAACAGGAAGTTTCAGAAGCACCAGTCAAGAAAGAATCCGTATCAGTAGAACCGAACCAGACGCAAAAGAAAGAGCCTGTAAAGGGCGAAAAAGGAGAACTGAAAAAATCTGTGCTGCAGTCGTTGAAAGAGTTTCAGGCAAGGGCAAAAGCACAGGAACAGAAAAATAAAGAAGCAGAAAAAACCAAAGCACATAAGAAGGGGGATGTAGAATTATGATAGATCTGGCAATGAACTTTGATACAGACGAATGTTTAGTGACCGCAATGTTTGATAAAGGAAACAGAAATGATACGATGGAAGCTATCGACCATATCATTCCATTTCTGAAAGGGGATGCGGATATGATCGGACTGGTCTGCAATACCATAAGAAAGCTGTTCTGCATGAGTGACGAAGGCTATGAGATTTTTCTTATGGATCTGGAAGATTATAAAGCGGAACTGGAAGAGGAGGACGAGGAATGAGTACAAGTCAGTGTGCAGTATATCAGGTAAAAGAAACACCAGAGTATCGTGATGTTCGTTTCCGTTCTTATGAAAAGCTGAGAAGCGAAGGAAAGAGCGTCAGCATTGAGAACTATCAGCAGGTGTACATTGGAAGAATCCAGCCGGGGGAAACTCCGGCGGATATAAAAATACGCCTGCAGAAACAGCGACCGAAGAACTTCAAAGGTCATTCCATCGGATGCAGCGATGTTCTGGTAATTACGGATGAGGGAAAAACCACAGCCTACTATATTAATAAAGACAGATTCATCATTGTTCCAGAATTTCTCACAATCAAAAGTTCCTCGGATACCAGACTTTCCATTGATACAACCGGATATGAAATCGAAGGAAAGAAAGGTACATGGCTTGCCCAGGATTATATTTTGATGAACGAGAAGAAATGGTTTCTGATGGAACATGAAGAGTATGGGACAAGAGCCGCCTATGTGATTCTCAGTGAAGATGGAGCAGTAGTTATGAATGACTGTTACAATGGCTTTGACGAAGAAGCAAGACGGAACATTCAGAACTTTATGCAGCAACAGGCAGCAAAAGAACAGGAACAACAAAGACAACAGCAGGTGCAATCACAAATGCAACCGAATCAAACACAACAGCCACCAGAACAGCAGAAAAAGAAACCAGAGCTGGCAAACTGGCAGAAGGTCATGGACAACGGAGAATATCTTCGCAGTGCAGAGATGGCAGAAGAAGCCAACTACAATATGATTGACGGACTGATGAACAATACTCCAAAGAAAAAAGATAAAAATGCTCCCCGGAGATCAGTGCTTATAATATATGATAGAGGCGGCAATTAGTTTAATTTTACGGAGGAGAAAATATATTATGCTACGAAATCTATTCATATTATTGACGGCTATGTTTATGGGTCTTGTTTACTATAAATTTTCAATATCAAAGAGTAAAGATGCACAGAACATGGCTTTCTTTATGAAAATAACTTTTTTGGTGTTATCACTTATATTGGCGTTCACCAGGAAAGAGTTTATTCTTATAGGAGATTTAGCCTTTGGAGGGAGAACCCCAGTGATGGTGCTTGTACTTATTGAAATTGCAGATGCTTTTATTGATAGAAAAAATAATTCAATGCAAGTGGAGAGGAAAAAACGCTCTACTGCCAGTATGGAAATGCAAAGAAGAAAATAATTTTTTATAAATTTTATGACCTTTTATATGTTGCCATGCATGATTAGTAAAAAATGATTTTGGAGGGAAATTAAATGTACATTGATACACATTCAAGAGAAAGTATGGAAAAATCGGTATGTAATATTTTTCAAATGCATCAACTAGAATTACGAGAACAATTATTATTGATGGGCAGTATGTCTGGTGACAATGATTATATTAATAAGTTAGATGAGTTTATAGCAAATAATTGTACTAAATATCCGGAAGAAATACTGTTATTTCATCTTACAAGAAGATTACACGGTACGGAAGATGAGACGAAAGGATGTAATCTTGCAGATTTACTTTTATCTGTGAATCCGTTTAGTTCTTTTATGCATGAAAATGGAATCGACTTTTCAAGAGATAAACAACATATTAATGTTATTTATAAAGGAAAAACAGTTGATTGGGACAAGTGTTGGCATGGAAATCCAAGTTATATGAAAATAAGACTTGGGTATTTAAAGGGTAGAGAAGATTTTGGCTTTAATGGTTTTGCCCTAAAAGATTTATTATATAGAAATCACTATGCAAGAGATTTATCTATGCTCCCTGAGTTTTTAGGTCAGATGGTAGAGTGTTTAGATTGTGAATCTGTCGGTTGGAAGTACATAAAGAATAGCCAGTATTATTGTTATGAATATAAATTGCCAATAGAAGTAGTTATGTTTGATGATCACGATAATTATTCAGATACATTGAAACAGCGTTATTTATTACGATGTGTACTTCAGAGATTGTATCAATATCAAACTTCAAATATCAGTTATATGTATGATCATGACAATCCTGCTCTAAGACTTGCAGATGACTATACGGTTCCTTCTGAATACTATGTTGGAAAAGAAAAAATTACTTCTGAAATGTTAAGTTATTAAAAAAGCAAGAAATACCAACAGTACCAAAAGATTACCAACTTTATAGAACTTTTCGTGACAATGCAAAAACATAAAATATAACCCCTTCAAATAAAGAGGTTTATTTTATGTTTTCTGACAATGCACTATTTAAAGATTCCGCTCTTGGAAATATCTTTTAAGGAATTGATTACAATATCATAAGAGAGCTTTTCCTCTAAAAGCTGGGTAGTCAAATTATCATAATCGTTCTTGTAGGCTTTTTCTTCAATAATCTGTTCAAGTAGTTGCGGAACATTTACATCTGGAAGAGCAGATGGACAGATTGGAGATTGTGCCCTGATATTTCTTACTTCATGTACAAGATTTTTGAAAGTTTCATCTTGAGGAACAAGCGGAAGAAGTTTGTAAATATCATATATGTGTCTGGAATGTTTCTGAACTTTGCCTTGTAAATAATAATCGCAAATGTCAAAAACTTTATCAGCCAGTGTTCTGTCGATACCCTGTACTTTCATGGAGAATGGCAGCAACATAAATTCTTCGATAGAATCAGGAGCTTCTTTATCCATCATATCACCAATATAGCTGTGAACAGGTAATATTACTGTTGGAAAAGAAATCGCAGTATAGGATGTTTCTAATAATACAGCAGGACTTAAAGCATCACTGGCTAAAGGAAGTACGGAGTCATAACTGATAATGTAGCGGTTGTAATCCCGACGGCTTCTTGTTTCATCAAGATTTTCAATATTCATACCTAGTTCATCTGCGGAAGAAACGATTGCCTGTTTTATTTTTTTCTTCTTTCCCTGTGAAATCTGGGTATCTATTGTAATATCTATATCTTCCGAGAAACGCTTTATAACTTTATGGCATTTGCTTAAAGAGGTACCACCCTTGAAAACGATGTAAGGCATTTTTTCAGATAGAAGGCGAAGAAGCATGGTGACGTAATAATCCTTTTCTATCGCCTGTGCCATTATGCCGGTCTGTTCATAAGCCAGTTCGATTGCATCCTGGAACTGGTCTTTATTGTTATGCAAGTATGCCATTATAGATCACCCTCGTTTCTATTAGATTTTTGTAAAGTTTATCAGGATAATATGAAAAATAAGATTCCAGATCAGAAATTTCCAAACCAGCATCACGCATATACTGATAAAGACGTTTTTGCAAATCGGTTCCAGACATTTCTGAATAAACATCCACGTCTTTTAACATATCGAGAAACTGTAAAGCCATGTAATTTTTTTCTGTTACAGGGACTTTAGGTTTTCTGATAATGATACGGGACTTTGCCAGAGAAGTTTCCCGGTATTCATTGGTTGCCTTGTTTGATACGATTTCATATTGCATAGGAACCTGTGTAGTAAGTCCCATTTGGTTGAAAAATAATAATCCGCTGATGTAACCGCACCGTCTGTCGTTGTCACGCAGATATTTATATTCCAGAACTTTTTCCAATGTAGGTTTTGAACCAGATTTGAAAATACTTCTCTTGGGAAGATAATAGATACCTTTGTCAAAACGTTTTACCTTTTCAGCATCTGTCAATTTTTTTAGCTGCTGACGGATATTATTGCCCGTCATTCCTTCAATCTGTATATCAGAAAGAAAAAAAGGCTCATTTTCTTTATAGTTTTCTGTAAGGTACTGATATAAGTTAGCCATATTGCACCTCCATTAACAAAATAGTGTTTATATATTTCTTTTCTGTTATTATATCCGTTTTCAAAGGAAATATCAAGATTCTGGGCAGATGAAAAAATAATTTTTATAAAGGTATGATAAGCTGTTAGGTAGTGAGTAGCAGGCATCCCAAAGCATATATAGATGAAGAAGTGCAGCAATAATAGAAAAAATTTGCAAAAATTAAGTTGACATATTTACATTAGATATAGTAGTGTTGAGGTAACGACAGGCAACAAGAGTGTCTGTTAAGCGTTAAAGTAAGATGTTGTGCCAGAAAGCAGTATCTTAGTAGCTTAATAAGGGTTTTACATTTACCGCAAGCTGGCTAGAGAGAAAGCTCTTGAAAGAAAATGTCAAAAGGCTCTGTTTGAACACAGGGTCTTTTTAAATGAAAACCTCAGATAAAGAATAGTCACCCTTGCAGGTAAAGGGTAAGATATAATCAATGTATATTTAGATGAAGAAGGAGACTCAGTGAAAGTCAATTTTATAGAATTAACAAATTTCAGGGGGATTCAAAAACAAAGAATCACATTTGAAAATAAAAATTTTGTTGCGTTGATAGGAGACAATGGTAGCGGAAAAACCACTATACTAGAGGCAATCACAAAAGGATTTGTACCGGTATTAAGAACAGTTAATGCAGAAGCAATGAAAGAGTGTGATCTGGCAAATAAGGATATAAGGAATGGAGCTAATGGAGCAGCAGTTACTTTAGGGATAACATTGGATGGCGAAAAATATATCTGGACAAACAGACGCAGACTTTCGTCACAACAACCATTTGAAAATGCAGGGGACGTAAAGGCGGAAAAAGCAAAATCTTTAAAAGAATTGAAATCTAAGTATTCGCAATGTGTGGAAGAGAGAAAACTGCCATTGATTCTTTACTATGGAACAGACAGAATTATACGAGAAGTATCACAGAGGGGACATATAAAAAACTTTCAAGTAACAGATGCTTTAAGAAACTGTTTTGATAATGTCAATTATTTTAGAGATTTTTATGATTGGTTCAAGACAGAAGAGGATATTGAACTTCGAGGGATTCGTGAAAATTCAAATTATAAGAATCCCAAATTAAATTGTGTAAGAACTGCTTTGGAAGGAATGATAAAGGGATATTCCAATTTAAGGATTGAGTTAGCACCGTCAAGAATGGTGATGACAAATTCAGAAGGGGTAGATCTCCAGATTGATCAGTTAAGCGGAGGATATAAAGCAGTTTTATCGGTTATTGCAGATATTGCAAAGAGATTATCAATGGCAAATCCGGATTCGTTGAATCCATTGGAAGAGGAAGCTGTGATTTTGATTGATGAGCTAGATCTGCATCTGCATCCAAAGTGGCAGAAAGAAATCGTTGCAGATTTAAAAAGAACATTTCCTAATAGCCAGTTTATTGTTTCCACACATTCTCCATTTATCGTTCAGTCATTAGATGCCGACGAATTATTTGATATTAAAACAATGCAGTATGCAGAAGAAGGCAATTACAGAGGAAGGATTTTTGTTTAAAGGAATGCTTTCCATGGGATTTTTATGCGGTTTGTTGTGTGCCGCTTACTAAGAAACTCCCTACAACATATCCCCATATACCAAATAGGTCATGTGTTGTAGGGAGTCATTTTTTGTTATGCAGTTTTCTGTACAGCCAGAGCCTTGATTTCTTCTAAGGTCAGGTCTGTAAAAGCGGCAATATCTTCGTAAGTGAGTTTACCGGAAGCCAGCATACGCTTAGCAATTTCAATGCGTTCAGCTTTTCGCATATTTTCCATTTCTCTGCACATAGTCAAAACTCCTTCCTCATCTTCTTTAAAATAACGTACCCGGTCAGCAAGTATTTTATAATACATATCTTTTGGATCGGTACAGGAAAAATCGTACATTAGTTTTCCAAGTTCTGTTTCATCTTTGATTTGGGAATTTACATAAATAATATGAGCTTCATCGCCAAATGGTTCACCGGTTTCTTGGATGATGCGGTCAATATGATAAATTGGAAGCCCGGCTTTTAATACATCATTTTCAGTAATAAAAATTATATAGGTTTCAGTGAGGGCATCATATTTATCGCCAGCTTCAGTTATATTGGCATCTATAAGACTACTATTATATCTTGCACGTTTTGCACTGGCACCACGATCACTTCTTTGAATTTCTATATTATAAGAGCGGTTATTGGTATCGACAGCTAATATATCCAAGCGAATAGAACGTCCTTGTAAATTTTTTATATCGTATTGTCCCTGTGCAGATTGTACTTTAAGGTCATGCCTTTGCAAAATAATTTGAAGCAGAAATTCCGCACATGCCTTATCTTCAAAAACTTTACTCATAAAATCATCATCTAAAAGACGGAACCCTCTAAGGCGTTGTAGATCTTCTTTATGCTTTTGTTCAAAATTCAGTGTTTCTTCTGTATTATTCATTGTAAAAACACCACCTGCTTTCCTTTAGAATGGAATATAGTAAACATGAATTTCTATATTATTATTTTAACATGGCAAATAGTAATCCTCAATACCCGAATTTTGAAACGACAAATGTCGATGAAAAATAACAGCCTATAAATCTTTTTCATTTTCAATCTGTTGTTCCTCCTCGTGACTCTTCCCAAGGATTATATCAATATTAGCGGAAACGGTACGAAGCTCCCGTTCATAATCCCGACGGTTAGAAAAATCTTCCCGTTGTGTATCTTGCAATTCAATAAGCCGGTCTTTTTTAGCATAGAGGGCTTTCATGGAAGGCAGTTTATTTCCGGCAGATTTTTCTTTCAGTGTCCGGAGAGCTGTATCATAAAGGGAAAGCTCTGCCCGGTGTTCTTCGTAAAATTTATCCTTATTGCGGCTCTTACGATAGTCGGCATATACGTTTTTGTATGCAAGGTACTGTCCGGTAAAATGTATTTGTTCATTCACATCTTTAAGTTGTTGTTCTGTATCTTTTAAAGATTTTCTGGAAACACTGGTCTGATCGGATGCCTGGTCAAGTGCTGCATGGAAATCTTCAAGAGAGTCGTATCCATGTTCCTGGATATAGGCAACCGTCTGAGCCATCTGTTTCAGATTGGAGAGTTTGACTTTTTGAGCATAGGCTTCACTCTGCTGTGCTTTGATACAGGTCTGTAAATCTATCACAAGCCGGAGATCTGATTTTATGAAAATGAACGGTACAGGAATATCGGAAGCATCAGGAGAAAGTGCTGTCGGCAAATCTTTCACAGTGTTTGGAACTTGTGGTTCTTTAAATTTCATTTTCCTATCAGAGAGTGATTTTGCATTTTCCTTAAATGTCTGTAATAGAAAATCCTCTTCATATCGTGTTTCGAGATTTCGTCCAGTGATATATTTTTTTCTGCCTGGATGAAGATAGCTATACCGGTTTCTGCTGATCTTGAAGATGATATGATATTTTTTATCGAGGATTTGTGCAAACTCTTCTGGTGACTTGGCGGTGCTTGCAGCATCATCAATAGCATCCCGGAGAAACTGTTTCTCTGTTTGATAGCGAGTCTCTTTTGGTGTGATACCATCTTCAAGCATTTTCTGGTTGAGCTTATCAAGTTTTTCCTGTCCACGACGCTGTGCCCAGTATTCTTTTTCCGTGATTTTTCTTTCAGCAGGAGAGAGCAGATCAACTTGATGCAAAAGAATGATGATGTTATTGCTTTTGTAAAATCAAAAATTTGAGATGAATAAATGATAAAAAACGAAAGAGAACAAATAAAACAAGAAACAGATTCCTTAAGATCACTGGCCGTAGAATTAAATATCAGTTTACTTAAGCTCCGCAAGCTACTCATTACTGCAGATGTATTCACATCAGATACATGCACAGAAATCAATGCTCTGCATTAGTTAGGGAAAACGATTCCGGAGATTATGAAACACACAGGGCTTTCTAGAGCATCTATTCATTCCTATCTGCCCTACACGAAAGGAATTTATAATGCTGCGGAGTTAAGTCTAAATGCGGAACGATGCCGGACATATAAGATTAGACAAGTTCTGCCCTTCCATATAAAGAAATACCGCCATAGAAATATTGCTATACTGTAACGGTATTACATCTTTTTCATATTTGAAAGCGAACACATCATTGGGTATACAGTTAAGAATGCTTTATACAGAAGGTACAAAAGCGCCTATAGGAGCAAATGAAATTCATTGACTGGTATTAGATGAGTATGTATAATAAAAAACAAAAGATAGATGAAATGGATAAATATTGAAAAAGAAGGGGTTTCATGACATTTGGTGTCTGAAAGCAAAACAAGCAGATTATATATATGAAAATTATAAAATAATGTTCTACAATTATTTATTAAAGAGATTAAAAAATCTATTTCCGTGATAAAAATATTCTTATCTAATAGGAATGGAGATTACATGTGAGAATATCGCTGTGTTATGCATATCTATATTTGATTAAAGAAGGTTCAGGAAAAATCTAATTTTTCCATATAGGATATAAATTATTCATAAACATTTATGAATTCATTATACCGTATACTTTCAAATTAAAAGATGGTAGAATAAATTTTAAATAAAAATAAAATATATTTATAAAGGCTAGAGTAAAATAGATTATATATAGTATAGGGGGTAAAATTGTGGAACAAACTTTTTTTACAGATATTAAAATAGAAAAGGTTCGTCATTTAGAGAATATACGGATTCCTTTGGGGACCCAAAAAAGAAAACACCTAATATTAACGGGTAAGAATGGGAGCGGGAAAACAAGTGTATTAGAGGCTATGGTAAGGTATATCCAAAGTTTTTTGGGGGAAGATAGTATAGCATTAGAAAAAATAAGACGATTACAGAAATATTATTTCGCATTGAATCACTTGAAGGATTCAGAACAGAATAGGCAAGAATTTTATAAAAAAAGTTTAAATTCTGAAGGAGAAGAATTAAAAAACTTAACTTCAGAAATAGTTCTGAACAGTAATTCAAATATTCAATTAAAAGAAAAATATGAGCGAGGGAATTTTATTTTTGCATATTATAGAGCGCAAAGAGAGTTTCAAGTAGAAACGTATGAGAATATTGAAAAAGTAGAGTTACAGAACAAGTATAATATTGTAGAAAATCCGGGTGCCAAGCTCACAAAATATCTTGTAGATTTAAAAGCAACACAAGCTTTTACAAAAGATGTTAAAAAAGCAGAAAAAATCGATAGGTGGTTTAAGAGGTTTGAAAATATTTTAAAAACCATTTTTGAAGATGAGCATCTTGAATTGAAATTTAATGATGAAACATTTCAGTTTTCTATTCATGAGTCAGATAGGGAATCTTTTGATTTTAATACGATGTCAAGTGGTTATGCAGCAGTGCTTGATATTATTAATGATTTAATTATGAGAATGGAAGCACAATCGGGATTACGGGCAGAGTTTGATATGGAAGGTATTGTGTTAATAGATGAAATCGAGACACATTTGCATCTTGAATTGCAGAAAAAAATTCTTCCTGTTTTAACGGAACTTTTTCCAAATATACAGTTTATAATTACTACCCATTCGCCGTTTATTTTAAGTTCTTTAGATGACGCAGTGATTTATGATCTTGAGAATAGGACTCTTGTGAGAAATGGTTTGAAAAATTTACCGTATGAAGGTATTGTGGAAGGCTATTTTAGAGTGGATGTGTTATCAAAGGAATTGAGAGAAAAGTTTGAAAGATACAAGGCGTTAGTTTCAAAAGATGAGTTGTCGGATGAAGAATATGAAGAGATAGATCATTTGGAGTATTATTTAGATGAAATTCCAGATTATCTTGCACAAGAATTGACAGCAGAATATAGCAAGATGAAGTTAGAATTTGAAAGATAGTGTCAAATGACCTATGAAAAAGCAGAGCCAAAGAAAAAGGCTCAATGAACCTTGAAAATTGTAGATATTTTTAGATAGTGGTGATCATCCGCCACCCTTGACAGCACGAAAAAGAACCGCT
>NZ_VULP01000019.1:0-58964 GCF_009697165.1 Anaerobutyricum soehngenii
CTCATAGGAAATGCCTCCTAACCAGTCCTAAAAGTTGAGTACTGAACTTTTAAGACATTTAATAATCATAGGACTATTATGGCACTGGTTGGAGGTAAAATCCAGATACGGACTATCTACCACTTACCGAGCAGCCGCGAGACTTGGCGCGTGATTCTGGTCAGCGTAAGCTGACATATTCTTTACAGAATCACTGCGCATCCTCGCGGAGCGTTTATCTCAGTCGGAGATTGGACTCCCACTGAGATAAATTTGCTATCACTCACCACCTGAAAGAGGTGGGAGTCTTCTCGACTGAGATAAATATATAATCTGAAGTTCTTTTTTATATCTTTTTTATATTTTTTCTCGTAGTGAATAAACTCTCTACTCTTCTTTGAGCCAGTTTGCTACATCAAGGGCATGATATGTAATAATCATCTGTGCGCCTGCTCTCTTCATGCCAATCATATTTTCCATAACGATTTTCTTTTCATCAATCCAACCGTTTGCTGCGGCAGCTTTTACCATGGAATATTCTCCACTTACATTATAAGCGCAAAGTGGCATATCTGTTTCCCAGGATGCGGTTTTTAAAATATCAAGGAATGCTAATGCTGGTTTAATGATAATGATGTCGGCACCTTCGTCGATATCATCCTGAATATCACGCATTGCTTCTCTTGGATTATGGTAATCCATCTGATAGGTTTTTCTGTCACCAAAGCCCGGTGCAGAGTGCGCTGCATCTCGGAATGGTCCGTAGTATCCGGAAGCCATTTTAGCGCTGTAAGCCATAATCGGTGTCATCTCATATCCGGCCTCATCTAATGCCTCACGTATTGCTGCAACGTGACCATCCATCATGTTCGATGGCGCTACCATATCAGCACCAGCCTGTGCGCAGGTTACTGCTGTTTTAGCAAGCAGTGGAAGTGTTTCATCATTTAAGATAATACCGTCTTTAATCACTCCACAATGTCCATGGGAAGTATATTCACAAAGACAGATATCTGCGATAACGACAAGTTCAGGAAATACCTTTTTAATGTAACGAATCGCTTCCTGAATGATTCCATGTTCATTATATGCTTCTGTTCCACACTCATCTTTGTGCGCAGGAATTCCAAATAAGAGAACTCCTTTTACACCAGCCTCGCGGATACGGTCTAATTCCTCATCCAGACGGTCGATGGAATACTGATAGATTCCCGGCATAGAATCAATCGGATTCTTAATGTCCTTTCCTTCGATAACAAATACCGGATAAATTAAATCGGATGCACTTACGGATGTTTCACGAACTAATGCACGTAAATTCTCTGATGCACGAAGACGTCTTCTTCTAATCATAATACAACTCTCCTAACTCTGATATAAATTATAACTGTAAACGGTTATAAAAATTACAACTCTAACGTTTATATTTTACCACATTGGATATGAAAAGCAACTTTACTGCTCATCGGAACCAATCTGAATAAACTGAATCATTCCAGGTCCTAAATCTTTTGTCGGTCTGGCGATGAATCCATGCTTTTTATAGAACTCTTCCCTCCCTTTTGCACACATAAGATCAAACATCATTGTGGTCCCTTCGTACCCTTCCTGAATGACAAACTTCTTTAAGGTCTCTAAAATAAGACCACCGATGCCTTCTCCCTGCACTTCCGGACGGATGATCAGATCCTGTACATAGCAGATGATTGCTCCATCTCCTACGATTCGTCCCATGCCAACTGCCTTTCCATCTTTAAATGCAACCAATGTATACAGACTGTTACTAAGTCCTTTTTTCGCCTGATCTCGTGTCAGTTTTCTAAATTGAACTGACTGACGAAGTTCAAGATACGTATCTATATCTAATCTGTCTTCCACTAACTCAATCATTTTGTCCCTGCCTTATTATTTCTTTTATTTCATTTTCGGTAAGAACCCGCTCTTTAGAAAAGGCTTTTGCTGCGGCAGTTTTCAAAATATATCTCCGCATTGCCTCTTCCTCAAAATTCGCCTTTACATACTGGCGAAGTTCTCCCATAAAAATTGCAATATCTGCATAATAATCCGGAACAGCTTTTTCAATCTGGCAACGAATCTGTTTGGATACAGCCGGGCTTCCTGTCCCGCTGTTAATTCCAATACTGATATTACCCTTTCGTACAACAGATGGGAAAATGAAACTGGACTCCGCTTCAGAATCTGCTACATTTACAAGGATGTGATACGCATGGCAAAGTTCTGCAACACGATGGTTCTCCTCACGACTACTTGTCGCTGCCACAACAAGAACAGCCTTTTGAATTTCTTTTTCTAAGAAATCGCTTTCTGCATTTTTTATGAAATCTTCAAAAATACTTTTTTCGGGAAGAACTTCTTTAATCTCATCGCATACTTTTTTTGCAATTACAACAATATCCGCTCCGTATTGAAGCAGCGTATGCACCTTTCTTGCGGCAACTTTTCCACCACCCATAATAAGGCACCGTTTTCCTTCAATTTGTGTAAATACCGGAAAATACATCATCTCTACATCTCAATTCCTATACGAGAACTTATGCCCTGATCAAATGGATGTTTTACCTTTCGGATTTCGGACACATAATCTGCGTGATCGATTAATCTCTCAGAAGGATTTCTTCCACTGAGAACAACTTCTAATGCAAATGGTTTCTTCTCAAGATGTTCAATTAACTTTGCTTCATCTAAAAGATCTTTATCGATAGAATACACACTCTCATCAAGAACAAGCATATCGTAATCTTTTGCCATCTCAAAAAGTTTGTCTAACATTTCATTATTATAATCACGAAGCTCCTTCAGCTCTTCTTCATTCATCTGGAAAGTAAACTTCTGCAATTCTTTTCCTGAAACTACGTTAATCCCTGACTGTTTTTCAAGAATGCTTCTTTCACTGGAACTATTATTTTTCAGGAACTGATAAAAAAGAACTTTTTTTCCGCTTCCTGCTGCGCGAACTGTTAATCCAACACTTGTTGTTGTCTTTCCTTTTCCGTCTCCGCAATAAATGTGTACCAGTCCTTTTCCGGAAGTGTCATCTTTTTTACCACCACAGCGTACTACTTCTTCTTTTTCCCCAAATAATGCTTTATAAACCGCATCCATATCCAGACTGTTTCGAATTAAATCTGCGAGCTTATTATACTGTATTTCTTTATATTCCGCTATACTAAGATGATTTTCGGCAGGATTAATTCCTTTTTCTTTCATAATGTCCTGTACAAGGGCAAATACAAGGTCTTCATTATCGAAAATTCCATGTAGATAACTTCCCCATATACGTCCATTCTTTGTCATATATGCATCGGTTCTTCCGTCTTCCAATGTGATCATAGGAATCGCCTCTCCAAGATTCTCCGTCATGCCCATATGAATCTCATAGCCTTCTACAGAAAGATTTTCAAGTCCATAGATATTATGTTCTTCTGCAATATGTCCGTTAATTCTCGTTCTTGTTTTTGCCTCTTTAAATACTGTCTTAGTATCAAGAAGTCCAAGTCCACGCATCGTACCACCATGCTCTACTCCATCCGGATCATGCATTTCCTTTCCAAGAAGCTGGAAACCTCCACAGATTCCAATCACTCTCGTTGTTCTTGCCGCGCGGATGATTGCTCCTTCCAGACCACTTTCAATAAGCCATTCCATATCACCCATCGTATTTTTTGTGCCCGGAAGAAGAATCAGATCTGGATCACCAAGTTCCTTTTTATCGGTAACATAACGAAGAGATACTCCATCAATTAATTCAAAAACACTGAAATCAGTAAAGTTAGATATGTGAGGAAGACGAATAACCGCTACATCAATTCCCTCTGTGATCGTTTTCTGATTCAGGCGGTCAGAAAGACTGTCCTCATCATCCACATCGATTTTTTCCATCGGAACTACACCGAGTACCGGTTTACCAGTTAATTCTTCTAACATCGCCAGTCCCGGTTTTAAGATATCCACATCACCCCTAAATTTATTGATGACAATTCCACAAAAACGTTCCTGTTCGTCCACAGGGAGAAGTTTGATCGTTCCATAAGCAGAAGCAAATACTCCACCTCTGTCAATATCTGCCACTAAGATGACTGGCGCATCCGCCATTTTTGCCATTCCCATATTTACGATATCATTTTCCGCAAGATTGATTTCTGCAGGAGAACCAGCACCTTCAATTACAATAATGTCATTTTCTTCAGAAAGATGGCGAAATGCCTTCATGACTTCCGGTGCAAGATTATCTTTCATTTTATAGTAATCCTGTGCACTTAAATTATCATAAACTTCTCCGTTTACAATAACCTGAGAACCCATATTGCTCGTTGGCTTTAACAAAATCGGATTCATCCAGTGTGTCGGCTCAATCATAGCAGCTTCTGCCTGCATTGCCTGTGCACGTCCAATCTCCAATCCTTCTTTTGTAATATAGGAATTCAGTGCCATATTCTGTGATTTAAAAGGAGCTACTTTATATCCATCCTGTTTAAATACTCTGCAAAGTCCCGCTGTAACAAAGGTTTTGCCTGAATTTGACATCGTTCCCTGTACCATAATTGCTTTTGCCATTATTCTTCTCCTTTCAAAATCATCCGTAATGCTTTTATAAGTTTTTTATTCTCTTCATGTGCCTTTACTGCTACCCGCCAGTAATCCCTGCCAAGATTTTCATAGTTACTGCAATTTCGGATCATAATTCCATGACCTTCTAATTGTTTATCTAAATCTGTAATTTCCGGTGTCCGGAAAAACAGATAATTTGCTGCTCCATCATACAAAACAACTGGTAATTTAAAAAATTCTTTCTTCATATAAGCCAGCTCTTCTGCTACGGTATCAATGACCTTTTCTTTATAAATATTATCAGCAAGAGCCGCCACCCCTGCACACTGTGCGATGTGACTTACAGACCATGCCTGTCCGACACGATTTACTCTTTCAATTACCTTCTCGCTTCCTGCAAGGATATATCCAAGACGAACTCCCGGAATCGCATATAGCTTTGTAAATGATTTTAAAATAATAAGATGTTCGTATTTTTCTATAAAAGGCTTTACTGTATATTCTTTTTCATTTTTACAGATTTCCAGGAAACATTCATCGACCAGCACAAACGTCTTTGTTTTTTCTGCCCGATCAAGAATTCGGAGAATCCGTTCTCTTTCTGTAAGAATACCTGTCGGATTATTCGGATTACAGATAACAACAAAGTCTGTATCTTCTGTGATCTGCTCTAAAATATCTTCTTTGATAATAAAATCCTCTGTCATCCGATAATATTCTATCTGTGCGCCTGCCGCTGATAGTGCTTCCTCATATTCTACAAATGCAGGTGCCGGAAGTAGTACTTTTTTTGGCTGTAAGCCAAATGCCAGACGGTACAAAAGGTCTGCCCCACCGTTACCACAGGCGATTTTTGTCTCAGAAACTGCATCCTCTTTGCTGATGGCTTCTTTTAAACGGCTGCAATCCGGATCAGGATAATTTATCGTTTGGTCAATCGCCTTCACCATTGCCTGTCGTATGTGCTCTGGCAGTCCAAGCGGACTGATATTGGCAGAAAAATCCAGAATATCTTCCTCTCGGATTCCCATTTCCTTCGCCTTTTTGTAAATGTTTCCCCCATGTGAAATCTTCTTCATAATTTTAGCCTCAATTTTCTAAATCGTTGGTTATCAATCGCAAATCACACCAATCATTTCAAGCATACTAATCCTATAGTATATTCTTCGCATATGATCTACACAGTATTATTCTTATCTTGTGAAATAGCATTACATAAATCTAAATACCTACACGTTAAATAGCTGCACGTAAATTAAAAAAGTAATCAAAGTGCATACTGCCATCGATAAAAATGCACTGACATACAACAATTGATTTGTTCTTTTTATATCTTCGTATTCTACCGGACGGATAGCATCACCGATTGTCGGTTTCACCACTGCTTTTCCAAAGTAATTATGTGTTCCTCCAAGCTGAATCTGTAATGCTCCTGCTGCCACTGCTTCTGTCTGTGCACTGTTCGGACTTAAATGTGCAAAACGATCCCTCTTAAAAATTCTTACTGCTCCTTTAAAATCAAAGCGCAGAAAAAATGCTGCGAGCATCATCATTACCGCTGCAAATCTTGCCGGTACAAAATTACAGATATCATCCATTTTCGCAGAAAAAAAACCGATATGTATCAGTTCTTCATTTCTATAGGCAACCATAGAATCAAGCGTATTTACTGCCTTATAGGCAAAGCCGAGCGGCGCGCCTCCAAGCGCGATAAACAGCATCGGAGCAATTACCCCATCTGCCGTATTTTCGGCGATCGTCTCCACATCCGCTTTTGCCACTTCACTCTCGTCAAGATTCTCTGTATCACGCCCTACCAGATAGGATACTTCCTTTCTTGCACCGAGCAGGTCCCCTTCTTTTAACTTTTTATACACTTTCATAGATTCTTTCTTCAGACTTTTCGTTGCAAGAATCTGATAAATGAAAAATGTTTCCAAACAGAAACGAAGCAGTGGATGAATCATTCTGGCCACATACAACATACCGTATATAACAGCATATGTTCCTGCTACAATAAACAGCATCAGAAAAAATCCGGCTGCTTTTTCCATTCCCGCTTTTCTTTCTATTCCTTTTTCTTTGACTTCCTCATAACTACAGCCATAAATCAGATGCTGCATTCCTTTTTTTAATTTATCGATAAACCACCCGATGATCTGTACCGGATGAACCAATCCATGAGGATCTCCAAAAATTAAATCCAGTACAAATCCAAGCAGCATCGCACAAACCAGTTTCATTCCTTGTCTCTCCCTTTATGCATATTCAAGAATGCCTCAGCATCTTTTTGTACTTGCTTCTTCTGCCATGTCTACGAAACGTTTGGCAACTTCTCTGCAATTATGAAAATAAAAATGTGGATATCCTGCCATAATTTTATCCTTTACATAAAGACCATTCCAGCATTTACCAGAATACTTCGTAATCTCGCAGGCATCGCCCCTTTTATCCGCTTTTGAATAATGGAATTCATGAACGCGGATCTTTGTATCTTTTTTAAAAAATGCAGTATCATAAAGTGCTTTCATCGTCACATAACCAAACTGCATGGACAGACGTTTTGTCATACGCACATCTGTATTGATCAGACCGAGCATTTCCTCCAAGCTGTCATCTGTCTCTACCAGATGATCGCAGACATACATGAATCCACCGCACTCTGCAATAATCGGCTTGCCAGACTGCGCCGCCTCACAGATCGATTGCTTCATGGAAATATTATCTGCCAGCTCTTTTCGATAGGTTTCCGGATATCCTCCGCCAAGATAGATTCCATCTGTATCTTCCGGAAGATGCGTATCATTTACAGGACTGAAATAACAAAGTTCTGCCCCTAACTGCTCTAAAATTTCCAGATTTTCTTTATAATAAAAACAAAAAGCATTATCCTTCGCTACAGCAATTCTCGCCCGTTTTTTCTTCGGAACTTCCGGTCTCTTCACTTTAGGAAGTTCTTCTGCTCTTTGTCCGATTTTCAAAAGTAAATCAATATCTATACATTCTTCTGCTGTTTCACCAAGAAGATTTAAAATCTCATCAAGGTTATCAATCTCTGCTGCAGTCATTAAACCTAAATGTCTGCTTCCAATATAGATTCCTTCTTTTTGAGGAAAATATCCCACAACAGAAATACCAAGCTTTTCTTCAATTTCCGGCTTCATCAACTGATACATCCCTTTGCTGCATCGATTTAAGATAACGCCGGTAACCGGATTCTCCTGATATTCTATCATTCCTTTTATCAGCGGAATCATCGTATGTGACATTCCTTTTACGTTAAATATTAATATCGTCGGCGTTCCTGTCTCTTTTGAAACAGTCCACGTACTCTTTTCACAACTGATCCCGATTCCATCATAATATCCCATGACACCTTCTGTCACAGAGAAATCTACGTCCTGACTATCCTTTCCTACAAGATATCGCAAATCTTGTCCCGTTGAGAAAAAAGGATCAAGATTGCGACAATCTCTTCCGGTAATATGACTATGTAACATAGGATCTATGTAATCCGGTCCACATTTATAAGATTGAATATGAAGTCCTCTGTTCACAAGAGCCTTCAAAATACCACAGGTAATGCTTGTTTTACCACATCCACTGTTTGCACCGGCAAGCAATACCCGCGGCATCCGCTTTACACTTTCCATATATTCATACACCTCCATATTACCTGGGACGATCAATAAGAATCATCTTTATTCCAGTTTGCCGACAGGCTTCTACTTTTATATCAACTCCGCCTGTCTTGCCACTATCTTTTGAAACAAGAACTTCCGCTTTTGTCTCTTTAATAAGTTTCACATTATCTTCAACAGTAAATGGTGGCATTTTCCCAAAAACATGATCTTTTTGGTATCCGGCTTCTGCACATCCTTCCAAAGAAGAAATATTATCAAGTACACGAATAAAAAGACGATCGGCACCATCTTTTACTCCAGCCATATATGCTGCTGCTGTATTTACTCCCGTTGTAAGAAAAATATTGCCTTCTAATTCATTTAAAAGAGAAATTGCTTCCTGCACATCTTTTACATGAACAATTCCTTCATAATTATACTGAAGATTCCTTCTCTCGCATCGTTCATACAAAATACCGGCTGTCTGTGCTGCCTTCTTTACTGTCTCCGAAACAATTCTGGCAAACGGATGCGATGCATCAATAATCTTTCTACAGGAATTTTCCTCAAAAAGTGTAAGAAAACCATCATAGTCAAGCCTTCCTACATGAATATCAATTCCGTATTCCAGAAGCATCTCTTTTCCAAGCTCTGTTGCCACGCTGGCAAGAATCCGCTCCTTTGGATTCGCCCTAAGCAGCTTCTCGATCACCTGTCTTGATTCTGTTGTCCCGGCAATGACCAAAACATCATACTTCATAAATAAATCCTTTCGCTTTCCGCCAATTTCTCAAATACAAACTACAGTGAGCTACATCTCACTCTTAATAATCATTGTTGTAAAATATCCGTATGCACGATCAGGAATCAGTGGACCGACATACTCGCCTTCCATTCCAACATTACTGATGATTATCGCATTATTCTCCATGCCTCTCTCCACCAGCAGATCATAAACTTCTTTTACATGACTTCCGACCTTCATGATCACCAGATTGTCAAATACGCCAAGTGTTTTCTCCACCTGATCGATACCCTTCAATGACGGAATCACACCAAAGCCTTCATTTCCTTCCACGATAGAAATGCCAGCCTTGCTCGCACCCGCACAAAAAGAAGGAATACCGGAAACCATCTCCACGTCGTATCCAGCTTTTAAAAGACGCTTATGCACATACGCATAGGTACTGTAAATTCCAATATCGCCAAGCGCAAGCATCGCAATAGACTTTCCTTCATCAAGAAGCTTCATAATTTCTTCTGCTGCTGCCTGACGGCAGGCTTCACGCTTTGCCTTATCTTTTGCCATCGTAAAAACGATTTCCCGAATCTTTCCTTCAGGAATATCTACCGCACCTTTTGCGATATTTAAAGCGACACTATCCTCGCCTTCTTTTTTCACCGGCACTGCCACGATGTCACATTCTTCAATTAATCTTTTTGCTTTCAGAGTTAAAAGCTCCGGATCACCAGGACCAACTCCGATACCATATAATTTGCCTTTCATAATCTTCCTTTCCAGACGGATTTTGAGAAAGAAAAAGCAATCGTTTGAGTTTATTATGTTTGGACCCAATTTTCAAATGAATATAAAAGAAGTTATTTTTGTTCCGTTGTGCTAAACGTTCCGTTTTGCCTGATAGTACAGACTCGCTCGAAAACGAGCTCGCGAGTCTACAGTCAAAACTCCACAGCACAAAGTCACAAAATATCTTCTTTTATATTCATTTGAAAATTTTACTACAGGTAATCCAACTCAAACTCCTTTCTTTTTCTTCGTCAAAAATCCTGTCTATGTAAATCTATTGGTGGGTATAGTTAATTATTATCTACTCTTCCCTTCTGGTGCTAGAGCATGTTTGAAAAATGCTTTCTGCAAGATGTGCGTTACAATTTGTGGAAGATTTTACCTGAATGAGGGCGGCGTAGCGGGCTACGTCAACTGAATGAAAGCAAAATATACCGCAAATTGGGACGTGCAGATTGCAGGAATGATTTTTCAAACACGCTCTAAAGCATCTTTGGGAAGATTTTGATACAGAAAAGAAGATTGAACTTTATGACTTTGTGCTACGGAATTTTGACCATCGGAACTTCGAGCTCGTTCTCGAGAAGTTCCTGCTTTACTGGGCAAAATGAAGTGTTTAGCACAACGGAATAAAGTCAACTTCTTTTCGTTATCAAAATCGTCTTACAAAGACTCCGCCTTCTTCAGGTGTTTTACAAACATTTCTGCTATTGCGTCAATTTCCCCTAAGCCTTTCATGATGACTTCTGTTTCAAATCCATCTGCTTTTAAGATAGAGTCCCAGGAGTCGGCTTCGGCTCCAGCAAGGTCATTTCGGGCATGATCGCCTGCTACGATCATAAGGGGCATAACATATACTTTTTTAATCTCTCTTATTTTTAATCGACGGATAACATAATCAAGGCTTGGGAATCCTTCTACGGTTCCGACATATGTGCTTTCATGTCCAAGGTCTCTGAGCATGTTTTCAAACTGGCTGTATGCGCTGTTGGCAAAGTGTTCTGTTCCATGTCCCATGAATACAAAAGCTTCGTCTTTCGCTAATGGCTTTTCTAATTCCTGCATAACAATCTCGCAGGCTTCTTTGTAATCTTCCTCTTCGGTAAGAAGGGGAGTTCCAACCTTAATTGTTGGAATCTGATCTTTATATGCCAAAAGCATATTCATCATTTTGTCATATTCCAGTCCATTTATAATATGTGTTGGCTGACAGATTACTTCTTCGTAACCTTCTGCTACCAGTCGTTTCATCACTTCATCCGGATTATGGATAATGACATTTTTTGTTCTTGCCCATTTACGGATAATCATTCCGGAAGTAAATGCTCGATAAAAGTCATAGTCTGGAAATGCTTTTTTGCAGGTTTCTTCAATGTTAACGATTGCCGGAAGTGCTTCTTCAAAGCTTGTTCCAAAGCTTACTACTAATAATGCTTTTTTCCCCATTTTTCTTTTCTCCTCTTATCTTAAATGTGTGCTGTAAATATCATTACCGGATTATTGGTATCCATAATATGATAACTGCCGATTTTACGTCCCCGTCCTACTGTTGCCTGAATCACATCAAAGTCTGTGTCATATTTTCCTAAGAGTTCATTCGCTTCTGCGATTGTTTCAATCGTTACCGCAGAAATGACTACTTTTATCTTCTTGGGAAATGCTGCAATTATCTCTAATATCTGAGATAATTCTTTTCCACTCCCACCGATAAATACTTTATCCGGTTCCGGTAAAGTACATGCTGTCTTAGCTGCATCCCCTTCATAAATAAACAAGTTATCTGCTGAAAATTTTTCTTTATTTTTATAAATCAACTTTACTGCAGTTTCATTCCGTTCCACACTGTGAACCGTTCCAAATGGTACTTGTCTTGCACATTCAATTGATACCGATCCGGTTCCGGCTCCGATATCCCAGACAACATCATCTGGGTGCAGCTTCATTTTATGAAGAATAAGTACACGAATTTCTTCTTTAGTCATTGGCGTTTTATCCCGCTCAAAATCTTCATCTGATAAAAAGCATGGACGCACAATCTGATGTGGCTCTGGATTTTTAATCATGGCTACGCAAAGAGATGGAAATTCTTTTTGTACCATCTCTTCAGGTGTGCCTGACTCAAGTAATTCGTCTTCATAAGAAAGGTTTGCGCCGGCACAGACGGTAACATGATCCATCTGATAGTCGAGCATAATCTGTGAAAGCCATGCCGGTCCTTGTTCCTTACTGCAAAGGAAAAATACTTTGGGATTCTCCGCTACCGCAAGGGCAATAGAACCTGCTGTTTTTGCTCTTCCATGTACACTGATGATCAATGCCTCTTCCATCGTTTCTCCAAATGCTGCTCCAAGCATTTGGAGCGAACCAACACCCGGAATAAGATCCACTTCCCAGCTTTCGCTGATTGGATCATTGCAAATGGTACGATAAAGACTGTACATAAGTGGATCACCACTAACTGCCATCACAACATCCTGTCCTTTAGAAAGTATTTCTCCAATCTGCTCTAATGTATCTTTAATCTTTCCCATCGCGAGAAAGACCGGCTTATTATTTTCAGAATCTGCCTCACTATTGACATCCTGACACAGCTCTTTTAAAACCGGTAAGATTCTTTTTGCCGCAATTACGGTATGGGCTTTTTTCATTTTTTTAATTACTGCCGGTAAAATGTAATCGGCTTCGCCCGGTCCGATTCCGGCTACTGTTAATCTGCTCATTCTGCCCTCCGCAGTTATTTTGATTTTTCTGCCCTTTATAGTTCAACTGTCCTTTATAATTCAAGCCGCTTTGCATCACTATTTTTTACAGGCAGAGAGTACTTCTTCTACATTTTTACTAGCTGCCAGAACTTCATTTTGTCCATCCAGGAAAATAATTCCCACTCTAGCCATCTTATGAGCGGTCTTCTCACAATACTCGGATGCTTTTTGTGCCATATCCGACCAGATATCCATAAGTCCCTCTTCTTCCACAATCTTCATTGCCGCCTTCGTTGTAAGGCAGGAATACAGCTTTTGTATGACTAAAAGAGGGGCGCCATGAAGAGCTGCGTGTGTACAGATCGTTTCGATACGGCCATCTGCTACATGACTATGTGTATTCATTGTCCCGGATGCTACTTTTACAAGCTTTCCGACAAACCCACCAATCAAAATATCAGTAAATCCTCTCTCGACCGCTTCTTCTATCATAAAGCCGATATAATTACTTACCTGTAAAATACACTGAAATTCGCCGTACTGCTCTTTTAACACCGTCTCTCCGGTTCCTCCAAGTACAAAAAGGATCGATTTATGTCCCTGCTTCGCATACATATCAAGCTCTGCGATCAGAGAATCTTTCATTGCCTCTTCGCTCATCGGCCGGACGATTCCCGTCGTTCCAAGAACCGAAAGACCATTTACAATACCAAGCCGCGGGTTAAATGTCTTTTTGGCAAGTTCTTCTCCACCAGGAATACTTACGGTTATATTTGCCTTTTTATTGCCGATAATTTTGCGGATTGCTTTTTCTGCCATCTGACGTGGAACCGGGTTGATTGCCGGCTGTCTGGGAGGAATTTTTAATCCTTCCTGTGTAATGGTTCCGACTCCGTCACCACCAAAAAAGGAAATATCTCCCTCTTCCTCAAAAAGCTCCACCTTTGTAATAATCTCGCTTCCGTTTGTTACATCCGGATCGTCTCCGGCATCTTTTACTACACCACAGACTCCAAATTCTTTTGGGATAATATCCAGATAAAGCGTTTTTCCAATCGGCGTTTCTACTTTCACCACAGAAGGACATTTACCGGTTGTCTGCCAGATAACCGAAGCCTCCGCGCCACCTGTCATACAAGAGCCGGTGGAAACTCCTTCCCTTAATTCTTTCATAAATTTAATTCCAACACAGTTTTATAACTGATATAACATTGCATTACAGATGGTTGCCGCAATATTGCTTCCACCCTTTCGTCCCTTCGGAACGATAAACGGTACTCCGGCCTCCATGATCAGTTCTTTGGATTCTACTACATTTACAAAACCAACCGGAGCACCAATAATCAGTGCAGGGTTTAATTTGCCTTCTTTAATGAGTTCGTATAAGCGGATCAATGCCGTTGGTGCATTTCCAATAGCAAAAATAACGTTTTCTTTTTCTGCAAGAGCGGCTCCTCTTTCCATACAGATTGCAGCTCTTGTACATCCACGCTCTTTTGCCTCTTTTGCTACATCTTCATCGGACATAAAGCAGTGTGCTTCTCCACCAAAAGATGCCAGCTTCTTTTTATTGATTCCTGACCATGCCATTCTTGTATCGGTTACGATATGTGCTCCATTTTTTAAAGCTTCTACACCGATATTCGCAGCATTTTCAGAAAAACATAAATTATCTGCATAATCAAAATCTGCCGAAGTATGGATACATCTTTTTACAATGGAAAACTCCGGCTCCGGCCAGGTTCTCCCATTTAATTCACTTGTGATGATTTCCATGCTTCTTTTTTCGATTTCAGCAGGTTTTACGATTTGAATCTTATCTAACATAATGTCCTCCTGCAGTTTAATTCAATTCTTCATAAGTACCAAAGTTTGTCTGTTCAAAGCTAGGTAATTCCCAGTACGCTTTAAATGCATAATCTGCGATCGTAAATCCCATAACCGCTCCGGTTCCCTCTCCAAGACACATATTGGCAAGTATATATGGTTCTTTGCCAATCGCATCAAGGATTAAATGTCCGGCTGGCTCATTCGAACAGTGGGATGGGAAAAGATATGGTGCACATTCCGGTACCAAACGAATAGCGATCAGAGCTGCTACGGAAGAAATAAATCCATCGATGAATACCGGCACTTGTAATGCCGCTCCACCGATATAACAGCCAACCATACCAGCAATGTCAAGACCACCTACTTTAGAAAGAACATCAAGCGGATCATTCGCATCCACCTGATTTAAAGCGATACTCTGCTTGATCACTTCTATTTTATGTTCTAAATCTTTATTCGTAAGACCGGCACCTTTTCCGGTTACTTTTTCTACACTCTGATCTAATAAAACAGAACAGACGGCACTACTTGTTGTTGTATTACCGATTCCCATTTCTCCGGTAGCAAACACATTATATCCTTTTTCTTTTAACTCAGCTACTGTATCAATGCCAACTTCGATTGCTTTGATTGCTTCCTCTCTTGACATTGCCGGTCCTTTTGCCATGTTGTCGGTTCCGTATTTAATCTTTCTTGAAAGGACTCCCGGATTATCACAATCAGTTGCAATTCCGATATCAACAGGATACACATCTGCTCCACTCATGGAAGACATAATACAGATTGTCGCATTATGCTTTGTCATATTTTCTGTTACTGTTTTTGTTACTTCCTGTCCTGTCTGGGTAACTCCCTCTGCTACAACACCATTATCAGCCGCCATAACAATAACTGCTTTTTTCCCTAAATGCGGTTTCTTATCCCGGTAAATTCCGGCAAACTGTGTCACCATTTCTTCGAGCCTTCCCAGACTGTGAAGAGGCTTTCCAAGTGTATTCCATCTTGCTCGTGTATATTCCATCGCCTCTTCATCTAAAGGTTGAATCTTTTTAATCGCTTCCTCCAGAGTCATAATCATCTCCCCTTCTGCTGATATCTCTCTGCATTTATATTTTAAAAAACAAACAAGGATAACGGTACCATTCCTGTATACTTTGTAAGCGTTATCACTACGAGAAGTAATAATACTTCCGCAAGTTCACTCCCGGCTCCCATAACATCTCCGGTAATTCCACCAATCTTTCCTGTGATATACACCCGGAAAAGATAAGCAAATCCAAAAAGGATAGCAAAGATGAGAATTCCCCAGTATGAAAATGCCAGTACCATTGCTATCAGTCCTAAAATCACCGTTCCGATTACGGTTCCCAGACTAACGGTTCCTACATAAATACCGATCCCTTTTTCACGTGGGTAAATAGCTTTATATACGATTGCTCCCTGTACCATCTTACCGGCAATCGGCATAAGAAGAATCATCAGCCAGCGGATGTCACTGTAATAGATGCCGGCAAATTTCAGTGCCAGATCAAAACACATCGCCACCGCACCGTTTGTTCCGATACGGCTGTCTTTCATAATTTCAAGCATCCTCTCTCTCGTTCTCGCCGAATAGATTCCATCGGCAGTATCCGAAAGACCATCTAAATGAAATGCACCTGTCAGGCAAAGATTTGCCAGCATCGCAAAAAGTATTCCGAATACTTCCGGCAAAATAAGGCTGACGAGCAAAAATACTGCCATATCACAAAGTCCAAGAATCAGACCAACAACCGGATAATATAGAAATCCTTTATGCATATCTTCATCTTTTACTTCTCCAAGATCTACATTAACAGGGATTCTTGTCATAAAACCAAGAGTTAACAAGAAACGCTTTATTTGTGTCTTCATTTATTTTCTACCTTCTTCCGCTACATCCTGAATCATTGTTTCCACCATACCTCTGGCAGTGTATACAACAGCGGTTTTCTCGATGGAGAGACCATTCTCCTCCGCTGTCTTTGTTGTAACCGGACCAATACTGATATATTTGCCTTTTACATCATCAAGATTATCTACCATGGATACAAAGGCACGAACAGCACTTGAGCTTGCAAATGTCACGTAATCAACCATTTTGATCAGACGGTTCAGCTCCTCTGCCTTTCTCTCATCATTTACTGTATGGTAAAGGGAAATACAGGTATGAGGAATTCCTGCTTCTTTTAATGCATCTGGAAGTACTCTGTTTGCTTCCTCTGCACGAAGGAGAAGAACACGTTCATCTTTTCCGATATGAGGAACCATCGCCTCTGCCATATCTTTTGAAGAATATGCTGTCGGAATAAAATCACAGAAAATTCCATGGTCTTCCAATGCTTTTTTCGTTCCGTCTCCAATAACAGCAAAGCGAATATGCGCTAAATCTCTAATATCTTTTCGGATTTCCTGCATTTCTTCAAAGAAACATTCCACACCATTGGCACTGGTAAATACAATCCATTTATACTTATCTATTTCTTTCAATGCAAGATCCAGCTCAGGAAGTCTCATCCTTTCGGTACGAATCAAACTAAAGGAGATTGCTTCTGCTCCTTCTTCTTTCAAAATCGGAGAAAGTCGGTCTACCATGGAAGTGGTTCCTGTTACAAGGACGCTCTTACCTGATAATGGTTTATGCCCATACCAGTCAAGTACCTGACGTAAACTTACGACATCACCAACAACCGTAATCGCAGGAGTCTTAATTCCCTCGCGCTCTACAACCTCTACAATATCCGCAAGTGTTCCTGTCGCAACACGCTGTCTTGCCGTTGTTCCTTCCTGAAGTACACCAACCGGTGTTGCAGGATCTTTTCCATTCTCCATAAGAGAAGCTACGATATTTGGAAGATTTTTAAGTCCCATAAGGAAAATCAACGTACCTTCCTCTTTGGCAAGTGTTTCATAATTCAGTACACTCACACCATTTTTATGATTTCCTTCATGTCCTGTAATCACATGGAAAGAAGAAGCAAAATCACGATGCGTTACCGGTATACCGCAGTATGCAGGAACAGAATAGGAAGAAGAAATTCCTGGTACGATTTCAAAATCAACTCCGGCTTCTCTAAGTTCCTGACCTTCCTCACCGCCTCGTCCAAAGATATATGGGTCACCACCCTTTAAGCGGACAACATTCTTGCCTTCTAAAGCAAGCTTTACTAAAAGTTCATTTGTCTCATACTGTTTTAAATGGTGATTGGAAGAACGCTTTCCGGCATAAATAAGTTCTGCATCATCTCTCACTTCATTTAAAAGAGAACTGGATGCAAGATTATCATAAACAACAACATCTGCCTCTCTTAAAAGCTTAAGTCCTTTTCTTGTCATCAGATCTTCATCACCAGGACCTGCACCAACCAGATATACCATGCCTTTGTTTACTTCGTGGGCAACGCTGATACCCAATTCTGTTGCTATTTCTACTTTGCTTTTTCTTGCTGCAGTTTCTTCTACGGAAACTGTTACTGCTGCTGTCGCCCCAGCTATTGGCTTGCTGTCTGCCTCTTTTTCCGCTAAAGCATCTTTAATATTTACCGTCATATATGTTTTTCTACTATGAATTCCATCTTTCACATACATAGCACGCATGGAAAATTCGCCATTTTCCTCACGACAAAGTGCAGCAGCCGGTGCATTACAGCTTCCGCCGATTGTCTTTAAGAAAGCTCTCTCTGCCATGAGAAGACATTCTGCTTTCTCGCTGTGGATCGCTGCAAGGATTTCTTCCATCTCGGCATCTTCTGTACGACTCTCTACTGCGAGGATTCCCTGACCTGCTGCCGGAAGAAATACATCCGGGTCAAGATACTGGTAATGCAATCCTTCTTCTTTTTCATATCCAAGTCTTTCGATACCAGCTGCCGCAAGAATAATTCCGTCATACTGCCCGTCACGAAGCTTACTTAAACGTGTCTGTACATTCCCACGAAGAAGCTTGATTGTTACATATGGATTGATTTCTTTAATTAATAATTCTCTTCGTAAAGAACTTGTTCCAACAATACTTCCCGGTTCTAATTCTTCTAAAGTTTTACCAGTTGTCGTTACAAACGTATCTCTGACATCCGCTCTGTCAAGAACTGCGCCGATTCCTAAACCTTTCGGGAAATCCATCGGCATATCCTTCGCACTGTGAACCGCAATATCGATTTCTCCAGAAAGAAGTTCTGCTTCAAGTTCCGCAGTAAATACTCCTTTACCTCCAAAGGATGTAAGAGACTTATCAAGAATCTGGTCTCCCTTTGTATCAATCTTTACAATCTCCACTTCAAGTTCAGGAAATGCCTGTTTTATTTTATCTTTTACAATATCGGTCTGTATCAGAGCCAGTTTGCTCTTTCTTGTTCCGATTTTGATGATATTTTTCATCTTGTTCCTCCACCTATTCTACGTTCGCGAATCCGTATTTATCTTCATATCCTCTTGGTGTGATCATCTTTCCATCGCGTACATATGTATTGGAATTTCCGACAATAACGATACTAAACATATCGATTGGTGCATCTTTTACCGCATCTAATGTTGTAATATAAGAAGATTCTTCTTCTCTTCCTGCATGGCGGACAATGCCGACAGGAGTCTTTCCATCACGATATTTCATAAGAATCTCAGCTGCCTTTTCCACATAGTCTGCTCTCTTTTTACTCTTTGGATTATAGAGACATACAATGAAATCACCCTGTCCTGCACAATCTACTCTCTTCATGATAAGAGAATATGGTGTCATCAGATCACTCAAACTGATGATTGTAAAATCATGCATCAGTGGCGCACCAAGAACCGATGCTGCCGCACTTGCCGCTGTCACACCCGGAACTGTTTCTATTTCTACATCTGCTTTCTTTTCATTTGCAATTTCTAAAAGAATTCCTGCCATTCCATAAATTCCACTGTCTCCGGAACTTACCATTGCTACCGTTTTCCCTTCTGCAGCAAGATCAACTGCCATACGGCAACGATCCATCTCCTTTGTCATCGGAGTTGCCACATATTCCTTATCTGGGAAAAACTTTTTCAGCATCTCTACATATGTAGTATATCCTGTAATCACATCTGCATTTTTAATTACATCAATTGCTTTTGCTGTCATATGTTCGTATCCACCAGGACCAAACCCAACTGCATATAACTTACCCATCATTTCCTCCTGCTAAAACCAGTATTTTCGTGTACTGATCTGCTAATATACTTGTCTGTTTTAATGATTTAAGCAATGGAAAAAGGTTTCTAAATCTTCTGGAGTATTATTCTCACGTACCCAGTAAAAGAAATGATCAAATGCCTTTTCCACGCCTTTATGCTCTGCTACTTTTACAAAATTGTCTCTGACCTTTCCCATGACGGACAGTGACTTCTGGAATACCATCCACTGTTCAAACTGAAGCTCATACTCATCAAGAATTCCCGATGCAGCTTCTGCTTCTCTTAGCTTCTTCTGGTTATTCTCCTTTGCGATTCTTGTGAAATCATCAATATTATAGTAGCAGGTGTCATCCACCGCACTGATCTTCGCTTCGATATCCATTGGCACAGCCAGATCGACAAATACTCTTCTTTTCGCTGTCACCAACTGCTTCTTCATCTTGCTGTATGTCAGTGTATAATGTGGACTGGATGTCGCACTGATCACAACATCCATCTGATCTAAATAGTTATATCTGTCCTCATAATCAATCGTTGTAAAGTCATCATTTCCATGCTTTGTATTAATCAGCTTATTTTTTCTTGTCGTAACATAGATATCTGCCTGATGAAGCGATTCCAGATTCATCAGCACGATTCCTCCAATTTTACCTGTTGCACCGATAATGAGAACTTTCTTATCTTTTAATGTGCCAAGCTCTTCCTCTGCCACTTTAAGCGCAAGTGTCGCTGTCGATACAGAAGTCTTTGAAAGTTCTGTTTCTGTCTTTACTTTTTTAGCTCCTGTAACCGCCATACGGAAAAATGTATTCAGATACACTCCCGTTGTTCCGGCTTCTCTTGCCTGCTTATGTGCTGTCTTTACCTGACCAAGAATCTGGTCTTCCCCGATTACCATTGAATCAAGACCGGCAGTCACCTGAAAAAGATGATGGATTGCCTTTTCTCCATGATAGAACAAAAGATAATTCCCAATATCTTCTTCCTCCTGTGCACCTGCTTCCCCAAGCAGAGTATCCTCCATCAGATTAAATACACATCCCTTGCTTTCCGAATCAGAATACACATACATTTCTGTCCGGTTACATGTAGATAACACGATACATTCCGAAACTTCAAGATGTTCTGTTATCTTCTGCATCATATGTTTTTGCTGCTCCTCGGTAAATGCAAACATTTCTCTTACATGAAGAGGGGCTATTTTATGACTGATACTAATTATCTGTATACCCATTTTTTATTTTCTGCCTCCAGCAAAATCATGCGGCTTACTCTTTTGCCTGTCTGAATTCATGTGTAAATGTCTTATCGTAAAGTTTGGAAAGTTCGTACTCATCTCCAAGGAAATCGCCTACAACGGTAAGCGCTGTCTTTGTGATTCCTGCCTCTTTTACTTTCTGTGCGATATTTGTCAGGTTACCGATCACGATCTTCTGGTCTTCCCAGGAAGCTTTGTATACAACAGCAACCGGTGTATCCTCTCTGTACTCTTCTTTCAGAGTATCTGCAAGCTGCTCGATCATTCCTACACTGAGGAAAATGATCATCGTAGAATTATGTTTTGCCAGATCTCTTAACTTTTCCTTTGGAGGCATTGGAGTTCTTCCTTCCATTCTTGTAAGAATGACTGTCTGAGATACTCCCGGTAAGGTATATTCTTTCTTTAATGCCGCTGCAGTTGCAAGGAAGGAACTAACTCCCGGAATAACATCATAGTCGATTCCAAGACGGGAAAGTTCATCCATCTGCTCTCTGTGCGCACCAAAAACAGCAGGATCTCCCGTATGAACACGAGCTGTCATCTTTCCTTCTGCCTCTGCCTTTTTCATCACCTCAATAACTTCTTCCAAAGTCATTGTTGCACTGTTATAAATCTCTGCACCCTCTTTTGCTCCGGCAAGCACTTCTTTATTTACCAGAGAACCGGCATAGATAATTACATCTGCCTGATCAATCAGCTTCTTTCCTTTAATTGTAAGTAATTCTGGGTCTCCAGGACCTGCTCCAATAAAATGTACCATTATTCTCTCCTTTGACTTTCTGTCTCATTTATTATATTTATAATTATCTTACTTCGTAAGCACATCAATTGTTCTCTGAATATCCTCATCACTATGTGCAGCAGAAATAAACATTGCCTCAAACTGTGATGGTGCTACATAGATACCATTTTCTAACATATAGTTAAAGTAATCTGCGTAAGCCTTCGTATCGGAAGAAGTTGCTCCCGCATAATCCTTCACATTCTCTCCTGTAAAGAAAGCACTCATAAGGGAACCAATCTGATTTACATGAATAGCAATACCCTGTTTCTCTGCTCTTACCTTATAAGCTTCGGCAAGCTTCTTTGTATTTGCCTCGATCTTTGTATAAAGTTCCGGATGATCTCTTAAAATCTCTAATGTCTTAATTCCGGCTGTTGTCGCAATCGGATTACCGGATAACGTACCTGCCTGATAAACCTTTCCTGTTGGGGAAATGTTCTTCATAATATCTCTACGTCCTCCGTAGATAGCCATTGGCATTCCACCGCCAACAATCTTTCCGAAAGTAGACAGATCCGGCTTAATGCCAAACCATTCCTGAGCACCACCGACACCAAGACGGAATCCGGTGATAACTTCATCAAAAATAAGAATTGTTCCATTCTCCTCTGTAATCTCACGAAGGAAAGGAAGAAAATCATCATCTGGAATAACAACGCCCATATTTGCTGCAACCGGCTCCACGATAAGCGCTGCAATCTGATCTTTATTATTCTCGAATAACTCTCTGACAGAATCTTTATCATTATAAAGAGCAACTAAAGTCTGCTCTGCAAAAGAAGCAGGAACTCCACTGCTGTCCGGTACAGACTGTGTTAATGCTGCAGAACCTGCCTGCACTAATAATCCGTCGGAATGACCATGATAACATCCCTTAAACTTAATGATCTTATCTCTTCCGGTAAATCCTCTGGCAGCACGAATCGCACTCATCGTAGCCTCTGTTCCGGAACTTACCATACGCATCATTTCCATGGATGGCACACATTCCTGCACAAGCTGTGCAAGCTGATTCTCCTTACCTGTCGGTGCTCCAAAAGTCAGACCGTCAAAGCAGGCTTTTACTACTTCTTCAAGTACTTCCGGATGAGAATGTCCAAGAATTCCAGGTCCCCAGGAACAAACATAATCAATAAACTTATTCCCATCTACATCATAAACATAGGAACCCTTTGCATGGTCAATAAATAAAGGATTCCTTCCTACTGCACCAAATGCTCTGACCGGTGAGTTTACACCACCTGGCATCAAATCAAGTGCAATTTTATATAACTCTTCTGATTTTACTGTGTTCAACACTTTCTCCTCCTTATTAAAAAAATGAGATTATATTTACTTATTTTTTATACTTTTCGTAACCTTCAGAACAAGATTTCCTATACTGTCTCATTCTGCCTCGTTCGATTATACCATGAATCTCTTTTTCACTAAAGATAGTTTTCGTAAAAAGAAGACAAAAAAACACCATTTGCATAGAAAACTTTTTGCTAATAGTGCTTTTTTTCATGAGAATATATCGAAATATGATTATTATTTGTGTGGAATTTTACAAGTAGTATGAAAAATTCCTGTTTTGCTGATTTAGTATAGACGAAAAAAGAAAACATGATATATTCCATCTGCTCTGTAGTCGCTATGTTTAAAATGCTCATCCGCATCTTAAACACGCTCCGAAGACGAATCTGGGATATATCATATTTTCTTTTTTCTGTATAATCTAAATTCACAATTTAATAGGATGAAAATATGCCAGAAGGCTATAGTTTTCCAAGAAGTTAAATTCTAAAAGACTGCCATTCAAATCGCTTTATTACTTAAACTTTTATTTCATCCTATAACTTCCAGATATCTCTGTTGTATTCTTCAATCGTTCTATCAGAAGAGAAATATCCTGCTTTTGCAATATTCACAAGCATCTTTTGTACCCATTCTTCTCTATTTTCATAGTCAGCATATGCCTGCTCTCTTGTCTTTACATACTCATCGAAATCAGGGAAGGTCATAAACCAGTCTTTAGAAACAAGTTCATTAAATAATCTCTCTAATCTGTCTTTATCGCCAATTGCTTTTAATTCTTCTCCTGTTATGAAGTCTACAGCTTCTTTGATCGCCGCATTTTCATTATAATATTTTGCCGCATGATAGCTTCCCTGCGCGTATCTTTCAACAACCGTATCACTGGAATCTCCAAAAATATAAATATTATCATCACCTACGAGTTCATGAATCTCAACATTCGCTCCATCTTCTGTTCCTAATGTAAGCGCACCGTTAAGCATAAACTTCATATTACCTGTACCACTTGCTTCTTTAGAGGCAAGAGAAATCTGTTCTGAAATATCGCAGGCTGGAATTAATTTTTCTGCCCATGTTACATTATAATTTTCCACCATCACAACATTAAGATACGGACTTACTTCCGGATCATTATCAATAAGCTGCTGCAGACAGAGGATAAGATGAATGATATCCTGAGCGATTATGTATGCCGGCGCTGCCTTCGCTCCAAAAATAACGGTTATCGGTGTAGATGGTTTCTTTCCTGCCTTAATCTCCAAATATTTATGAATAACATACAACGCATTCAACTGCTGTCTCTTGTACTCATGCAGTCGCTTAATCTGAATATCAAAAATAGAATTTTCATTAATCGTAACATTCTGTCTTTCCATCAATGCCTTCTTTAATTCCATTTTCTTAGCAGACTTTATCTCAAGAATCTGTTTTAATACTTTTTCATCATTTTTATAATCTAACAGCTTTTCTAACTGCATTGCATCTTTTTTAAATCCATCCCCGATAAGAGAAGTGATAAGTTCTGTCAACTGTGGATTGCAGTGCAACAGCCATCTTCTAAAAGTAATACCATTTGTCTTATTATTAAACTTCTCCGGATAAATTTCATAAAAATGATGCAGCTCATTGTTTTTAAGAATCTCTGTATGTAAAGATGCCACTCCATTAACGCTAGAAGAATAATGAATATCAATATGAGCCATATGTACTCTTTCTTCTCCGTCAATAATATATACTGCCTGATTATGATATTTTCTTCTTACTTTATCATCTAAAACTTCGATGATTGGCATAAGCTGTGGCACTGCTTTTTTCAGGTAATAAATCGGCCATTTTTCCAACGCTTCTGCAAGTATTGTATGATTTGTGTAAGCACAGCTCTTTGTTACCGCTTCAATCGCTTCATCCATCTCAAGACCTCTCTCCACAAGCAGACGGATAAGCTCTGGAATAACCATTGTCGGATGCGTATCATTAATCTGAATTACCACATAATCCGAAAGGTCATGTAAGTTGCAACCCTTCGCAACACATTCATCAAGAATCAACTGTGCCGCACTAGAAACCATAAAATACTGCTGATAAATTCTAAGAATACGACCTGCCTCATCACTGTCATCTGGATAAAGGAAAAGAGTAAGATTCTTTTTAATATCTTCCTTATTAAAATTAATTCCATCCTCTACAATACTTTCATCCACACTCTCTATATCAAATAAATGTAACTTATTTGACGTATTATTATATCCAATAACATCGATATCATACATTCTTGATTTCACTGTCATCCCTTTAAACTTAATGTCATATGTCACATCCGTTTTTGTAAGCCAGCTTTTCTCTGTAAGCCATGGATCTGGCACTGTTGTCTGCATATTATTTTCAAAAACCTGTCTAAACAATCCAAAATGATAATTCAATCCAACACCATCGCCGTTTAATCCTAAAGTCGCGATAGAATCAATAAAGCATGCTGCTAATCGTCCAAGTCCTCCGTTACCAAGAGACGGCTCCTTTTCAAACTCTTCGATCTCACAAATATTTTTTCCATTCTGTGCAAGCTCTTCCTTTACCTCGTCATAAATTCCAAGATTGATAAGATTATTAGATAATAACTTTCCGATTAGGAATTCTGCGGATATATAATATAATTTTTTCTTAGAATTACCATGCTGCTTACCAGAAGCCATTTTCTTTGTTAATGTAAGCAATGCATAATAAAGCTCCTCATTTGTACACTCTGAAATTGATTTACCATACTCTGTTTTTACAAATTCTGAAAGTTTCATATTGTAATACCTCCCTTGAAAAAATAATGTTTCTCGTGCATTTATACTGTGATTATATTATAATACTGTCAGAACTTAATTTATTGCAGTACAGTCTTATATTTTTGCACGATACTATCTTTTTTAATATTCAGATTTGTCGATATGTAATTTAGTATTACAAATTTCAAGTCGAGCAGTCACTCACCACCTGAAAGAGGTGGAAGTCTTCTCGACTGAGATAAAACATATATGATACCAAACGCTCCTGCATACATATTACATATATTTAAGAAAGGAAATTCTCGAATTTATCTTTGGATTTAATACGTAAATTTAACGCATGAATTTAACATATACATTTAATGGATAAATTCGCTACAGGAATATATATGGATAAACTTCAATACAAATTATATCACGAAAATAAAACACATACTCCAGACGATTTCCCATACAATACTTACTTATGTTCCATTCCCCTAGACTTTCAGTCGGTAAACCTTCACTGGCACGATGAAGTCGAAATTATTGTTATAAAAAAAGGAATCGGTATTGTCAGTGTAGACTTAACCACCTATTCTGTCAGTGCCGGAGACATTATCTTTGTCCTCCCCGGACAGCTTCATTCCATCAGCCAAAAAGACAATGAGATTATGGAATATGAAAATATCCTGTTCAAATCCAGTCTCTTAAAATCATCTGGTTACGACTTATGCAATGATAAATTCATTCAGCCACTTTTTTCAGGCAGCCTTCATATCTGCCCGGTAATCAATAACCAGACTCCATATTATCCTCCAGTCATCACCGCCATCAACGAAATCGATCACCTGTGTGATTTACGCCCCTATGCTTACCAGCTATCTGTCAAAGCATATTTATTCCAGATACTATATACTCTGGTTTCAAATTGCGGGCAAAATAAAATCAAACCAATCAACCAAAAATCTCTCCAAAAAATAAAGACGATATTATCCTATATCTCCGACAATTTTCAGGAAAATATTGCGATTGAAGACATCGCAAATTATTGCTTCTACAGCAAGTCCTACTTTATGAAATTTTTCAAAGAAACTATGGGGGTAAGCTTCATTCAGTACCTTAACGATTATCGCCTGGAAATTGCCGCCGAGTTGCTTACCACAACAACTGATACTATTTTGGATATTGCAATTGCTACCGGATTTAATAATATTTCTTACTTTAACAGATGCTTCAAAAAGAAATATGGCGTTTCGCCAAGAAAGTATCGATGTTAAAGACAGACGAAAAAAGAAATACTACCATATCCCATCTGCTCTGTAGTCGCTGTGTTTAAGATGCTCATCCGCATCTTAAACACGCTCCGAAGCCGCATCTGGGATATGGTAGTATTTCTTTTTTCTGTGTTTTGGCTCCAGAAGGGGGAGAAAGCAGAAGACTACTGCTTGCTCGAATTATCTTGCTACGAGATGTGCATCATATAACACATGACATACGTCAAGAAAAATAATATATTGCGACAACATAATAATAAATATATCATGTACAGCGATAGCTTGCAGTATCATCTTATCATCAGTGAAACTTGAAAAAAGCTTCAGCATAGCGAAGAGAGTAAGCAGTAGACTCCTGACTTCTCCCCCCTTCTCTCCTCCCAAGACTATTGAATTCATTCCTTCTGGAGCCAAAACACAGAAAATAAAAAGAATAGACCATAACAAATGTAATGTGAGAGCAAGTAAAAATGCCGAAAAGGCATTTTCTACGCAGTGATATCTTTACATTTGTTATGGTCTATTCTTTTTATTTTCGTCTGTTTCCCCCAAATGAATTAAATAGTAAAATCCTGTTGCGTTACGGTAAATGTCCGATTATAATTGTAGGGTAACATTTTTACTGGAAAGATATAAAGAACTCTATGAATATAAATTTTTAAGGAGGAAAATTATGAGTGACGTATTAAATAAAATGAAAACAAGAAGAAGTATCCGTAAATTTAAATCGGATATGGTTCCGCAGGAAGTTTTAGATCAGATTATTGAAGCAGGGCTTTATGCTGCAAGCGGAATGGGCGAGCAGTCTCCTATTATCATTCAGGTTACTAAGAAAGAATTACGTGATGAAATTTCTAAAATGAACTGCGATATTGGTGGTTGGAAAGAAGGTTTTGACCCATTTTACGGTGCGCCTGCCATGTTAATTGTTCTTGCTAAAAAGAGCCGTCCAACCTATGTATATGATGGCAGTCTTGTAATGGGCAACCTTATGCTTGCAGCTCATGAACTTGGAATCGGAAGCTGTTGGATTCACCGCGCTAAAGAAGAATTTGAATCTGATTGGGGTAAAGATTTCCTGAAATCTTTAGGCATTGAAGGGGAATATGAGGGAATCGGCCACTGCGCGTTAGGTTATGTTGATGGAGAGTATCCTGCTGCTCCAGCAAGAAAAGAAAATCGTGTTTTCTATGTTAAGTAACCCATTAAAAACATTGACAAAAAAGGAATGGCTGCTCTGGCTTGCCTCCCTCGCTGCTGTAATCATTTCAAATCTTGCAACGAATGATTTAGATTTGCTTACATTAATCTCGGCACTCCTCGGTGTCACTTCACTGATTTTTGCTGCAAAGGGAAGTGTCTGGGCACAGTTTCTGATGATTGTTTTCTGCATTTTATATGGTATCATTTCTTTCCGTTTCCACTACTGGGGAGAAATGATCACCTATCTTGGAATGACTCTGCCGATGGCTGTCTGGTCAGCGATCACATGGCTTCAAAACCCATCCGAAGAAAATGAAAACGAAGTAGCAATTCAAACATTAAATAAAAAACATATCATTGGATTAATTATCAGCACAATTATCGTTACGAGTATTTTTTATTATATCCTTATGTGGCTGGATACACCAAATATTATATTCAGTACCTTGTCTATTGTAACAAGTTTTGTTGCAGCATCACTTACTATGCTGCGTTCTTCATACTACGCTATGGGATATGCCGCAAACGATATCGTGTTAATTGTACTCTGGGTGCTTGCCTCACTTGAAAACCCTGCCTACATCCCTGTTGTAGTAAATTTTGCAATTTTTCTTTTAAATGATATGTACGGATTTGTGAGCTGGAAAAAGAGAGAGTTAGAACACGCTCTAATACAATAGAAAAAACACTAATATATAAAAATTGAGCAGGAGGATTCTCTATTATGAATAAACAGGACATTTATAAGTATTTAAAAGAAAATAATATCTGGCACGAGATTACAGAGCATAAAGCAGTTTATAACATGGCGGAACTTGCAGAAGTTGATATTCCATATCCGGAGGCCGATGCAAAGAATCTTTTCGTACGCGATGATAAAAAGAAAAACTTTTATCTTATCACTGTTCGTGGAGACAAGCGTGTCAATTTAAAAGAATTTCGTAAAGCCAATGGAACCCGTCCTCTAAGTTTTGCTTCTGAAGAAAATCTTATGGACATTATGGGGCTTATCCCTGGTGCTGTAACACCTCTTGGCATCTTAAATGATACGGAAAAGAAAGTACATTTTTATCTCGATAAGCATTTTCTTGAAGAACCGGGTCTTGTCGGAGTTCATCCAAATGATAATACTGCTACTGTATGGCTGAAAACAGAAGACTTAATCCGTATTCTCGAAGAACATGAGCATGATGTGACACTGGTATCTTTAGATTAACAACAACTATTGTATAATAGTTACCCCCATTGCCAAACCGTAGTGGGGGTATATTTATAGCAAACGAAAGGATTTATTTATGAACACCGCTTATTTTTACCTCACCGATGAAGGCGGAAGACTTGCTCACAAACTGGCTGCCGCTCATCCCGGTGATATTTATAATAAAGAAAATTTTAAAGAAAATCTGCAAGCAGGCTTTGGCAAATACGATTCACTTATCTGCATCATGGCAACAGGAATCGTTGTGCGTATTCTTGCCCCGCTAATTGTACATAAGACGAGTGACCCGGCGGTTGTCGTTTTAGATCAGAAAGGAAAATATGCCATCAGTCTCCTTTCCGGACATCTTGGAGGAGCGAACGACCTCGCTCGTGAAATGGCTGTCATTTCCGGTGGCGAAGCTGTCATCACTACCGCAACCGATGTAGCGGGCGAACTTTCTTTTGACACTTTCGCAAAAAAGCATGATATGGCAATTGAGAACATCGGACAGTTAAAACATATCAGCGGTGCGTTACTTTCCGAGAAAAAAGTAAACGTCTTTACCGATAAAAATGCTGCGGAACTTTATCCGGAATTAGCCAAAGAGCAGAAACGGGGAATGATTGCTATTTTACCTCTCTCCGAGTTTTTCAAAACCTATACTATTGAATCCAACATTCCAGCTGTGGTAATTGATGAAAGACTTTTTGTGTCCAACTCCACGGTTCCACAGGCAGCTCCAGTTCTCTATCTTCGCCCACGCACTATCTGTGCCGGCATTGGCTGCAAGAGAAACATGGAACAAAAACCGATTGAGGAGGCACTTTTACAGACATTAAAAGAAGAGGGAATTCACCCTCTTTCTCTAAAATGTATTGCAACCATCCCACTGAAATCCGATGAACCCGGAATTATTGGAACCGCCGCAAATTTAAATGTACCATTACAGATTATACCTACCGAAGAAATCGAAAATCTGGATATCAGTCAGCTCGGTATTCAGACATCCGAATTCGTTGCCAGCCAGACGGGTGTCTTATCTGTTTCCACAGCCTGTTCTTATCTGGCATCCGGCAAAGGAGAAATACTTAAAGATAAAGCAAAGTATAAGGGAATCACAATTGCTCTATCAAAAGCACGCTCTTGATTGTAGATTTAAAACAGACGAAAAAAGAAACAATGCCCTATCCATCTGCTCTGTAGTCGCTGTATTTGTCCTCCCCTCTTTCTCCCAAAGATTATTGAATACATTCCTTGTGGAACCAAAGCACAGAAAATAAAAATAATAGACCATCGCAAATGTAATGTGGGAGCAAGTAAAAATGCCAAACAGGCATTTTCTACGCAGCGATATCTTTACAGTTGCGATGGTCTATTATTTTTATTTTCGTCTCTTTCGCCTCACAAATTAGTATTTAATCTCTTCTAACACTTTGGAGAACGGCATCTTCCCTCCAAATAAGTCGAGTGCACTTCCAATGGTTACATCCACTTTATTTTTCCCAAGTTCTTTTAACTTTCTTAAATCTTCAAAGGAACTTACTCCTCCTGCGTAGGTTACCGGGATTCCATCCCAATTGCCAAGTAATGCAGCGATATCTTCTTCGATTCCACCTGCTTTTCCTTCTACATCTACTGCATGTACAAGAAATTCATCACAATACTCTGCAAGTTCAGATAATACATTTTCTGTAAGTTTCACATCGGTAAACTTCTGCCAACGGTCTGTGACGATATAATAATCTTCACCTTTCTTTCGACAGCTTAAGTCAAGAACAAGATGTTCTTTTCCAGTTACTGCGACAATTTTTTTAAGGTTTTCATAATTAATCTTTCCATCTTTAAAAACATAGGAAGTCACGATGATGTGGGATGCTCCTTTTTCCAGAAAAAATGCCGCATTATCCGCTGTCATCCCACCTCCGATTTGAAGTCCTCCCGGATAAGCCGAAAGCGCCAGACAGGCTTGTCTGACATCTTCCTCATAATATTGGCTTCCTGCCGGATTTAAAAGAATAATATGCCCCCCTTTTAATCCGGCATCTTTGTATAATCCGGCATAAAAATCTCCATCTTTTTCTGAAACGAAGTTATCTTTTGCATAATCTCCCTTATCTAAAAGGCTGCCACCGACAATCTGTTTCACTTTTCCATTATGTATATCGATACATGGTCTGAATTTCATAAACTGTCCCTTTCATTTTTTCAAGAATGCTGAAACATTCTTATCGCAAGATACGTTGATGCAACGCATGACATATTTCTAATGAGCAATTCTTTTATCTGCATTTCCAGAAAAATTATTTTAACTCAATCATTTCTCTGTCATATGGTACATAGACATTTCCTTTATAATATTTTCTGGCTTCTTTTTTATAAAGAGATTTTCTCTTTCGAATATTTTTATCTTCCGTATGCCATAATAACAGATTCTTTACTTCTAACTTCTGCGCCAGTTCTGCGCTGTCTTTTACCGTACCATGATGTTTTTCATATGGCTTAAATTCATCCTTTTCTTTATCTAAGCAAAAAGCTTCATGTAGAAAGTAATCTGTCTGGTATGCATATTCAAAACAATGCTCCTGATATGGCTCATCACCGCAAAATGTCAAACGCTTTCCATTATTTAAAGTTGTCACAAAGCCAAACTGCCTTGCTTTTGTAGATCTTATATCGAAAAACTTGACTTTATAATCTAAAATCTGTTTTTCTTCTCCATCCTGTACCGGACAAAGAATAATTCTGTCTCCTATTAGCTTCGTAATCTTTTTAACCAATGTCAGCTCACAAATAGTTTTAAGTACATTTACCAGGCCATCATGACAATAAATCGTACAGTTTCCTTCATATTTTCCCTTTTGAATTGCCTGACCAATTACACGAATCATCCAGATCATTCCCAAAAGATGATCCGTATGTTCATGCGTAAGGAAAATATCATGAATCTCTGTAACCGGAATATTCATTTTTTCAAGCTGAGTAAGTATACCATTCCCACCTCCGGCATCTATCATAAAGTATCTTCCCTTTTTGTTCTGAATAATAGAGCAGGTATTATAACATTTTGTAACGGATGCATTTCCTGTTCCAAGTACGATTAATTTCTCCATAATGTTTCCTTTCTATAACTCTATTTTTATTTCTTATTTATTTTATGTTTTTCTACCTTTTAGCGAGTGAACTTTTATTGAATAAATCTATCCCCGATAAATTTGTTTCCGATAACATTCAAATGCTGACGGAATTGCATATTTTTCTTCTAAATCTTCTCTTGATACGGCAATCCATTCTTCCTTTTCTAAAAGTTTCTCTGAAACATCTCTCATTTGAAGCCGATATCCTCTCATCTGCCATTCAACATGAGAAAAAATATGTTTTCCTTCACCCAATGGCTCTATCATATAATCTCCGATTCCCCATTTTTTCATCTGTTCAGATAACTCTTTTGCAGTAAGCTCGCCATCAACATTAGGCAATTCCCATAATCCACTTAAAAGCCCTTTCTCTGGCCTTTTGTGTAAAATAATCTTATCAGATACTTCTATTAAGAATACAGCCTTTTTTTCAATTTTTCTCTTTTTCTTTTTCGCCTTCACCGGAAAATCAGTTTCCCGTCCATATTTATGCGCCTGACAGACAGCCTCCCATGGGCAATTCTCACAAAATGGTTCTCCATTTGGAATACAAATCGAAGAACCTAAATCCATCAATGCCTGATTAAAGTCTCCCGGACGTTCCTTCGGCAATACCCGTCGCACTTCCTGACTTATTTTCTTTTTAACCGAAGCTTTATTCATTTCACCATCTTCAGCAAGAATCCTTGAAAAAATCCGAAGGGCGTTCCCATCTACTGCCGGTTCCGGAATTCCAAATGCAATCGATGCAATCGCACCTGCTGTATATTCTCCTACACCTTTAAGAGATAATAGTTTTGAATAATCTGCCGGAATTTCCCCATCAAACTCCTGCATCACCTGGAGTGCAGCAGCCTTTAAATTTCTTGCTCGATTATAATAACCAAGCCCTTCCCACAACTTCATAAGTTCTTCATCTGGAACTTCAGATAATGCCTTCACATCCGGCAACACTTCCATCCAACGGTCATAATATTTTTTCACCGCTTCTACTCTAGTCTGTTGCAGCATAATCTCTGAAATCCACACATGATATGGCGTTGGCTCACTTCTCCATGGTAAAATTCTTGCATTATAATCATACCAATCCAGTAAAACCTCGCCAATTCCTGTCGGTGCTACCTGTAACGGAACACAAATTTCCTTCCACGCTCTTGTAAGTTTCTCTACAGAAAAAGCTGCATTAGCCGGACTGGTTGAAGGCAGCTTTACCGCCTTTCTACCCGTTTCCTTCTCCTGATACTTTCTATAGTACTCATACGACTTTGCACCATTACAAAATATTTGTTTAATATCTGCATTCTCTAATATTTCAGATAAATCATTCGGAACCACATTACGAATACTGCTATCCGATGAACCAATAATATCACAACTGTGGATAACATCCCATACAGCTATATGATTTTTATGAAGAAATTCTCTTTTCTCCTCTATCGTTTCCGGTTTATTCTCAGAAAAAATACCTGCCAAAAGCTTCCAGAAACGATTCTGAGGATGCCCGTAAAAAAATGCCTCTTCTCTGGATTTTACCGATGGAAAACTTCCCAATATCAAAATCTTTGAATCTTTATCATAAAGAGGCGGTATCGGATGTACAATCTTTTGTCTCTTTGTCTCATCTAGTTTCATAATAAAATATTTTCCTTTTCTCTATCAACAACACATAATCTTACCTTCGTTAGTATACCACAAAACTCGAATCTCATATATCTATTATGTAGCTTATACATTCAAGAATGCTCCACTGATACTGATTTGTTGCTCGCCATCTACAGAGATGGGAGCATCTCACATCTGATATAATTTGCAATCAAAAAACAGAAAAAGAACTATCGCATCAAGATTCTTTACATAAAATACAGAAATAACTTTTCATTAAGAAATCTATATTCTATATAAAATCATCTGATTGCAACAGTTCCTTTTCTATCCTAATCTCTCTTGATCTACCTTTATCTATTCTTATGTATTTTATCTATTTTTCTATAATCCTCTGTATTCTTCTTTATCCTTCCTTATCCTCTTTTATTTCCGTACCTCTATACTTTATTTTCTTCTTTTATAGCACTTTTTATTCTCTACAGATATACCTTGTTAAAAAATCTCATACTCTTTCCCATGCTTTTCAAGCCAGGTACGACATTCTCTATATTCAGGCATAACTTTTTCCATCTCATTCCAGAACTTACCCGAATGGTTCATAACCTTTAAATGTGTCAACTCATGTACAATAATATATTCTATAATTTCCATCGGGAGCATCGCCAGCTTCCAGTCAAACTTAAGATTATGCTTCCTGTTACAGCTTCCCCATAAAGTCAGCTGATTTTTAATTTCGATATTCTGATAAGAAAGTCTTGGTCTTCGTAGTGCCGACTGCCGATTCTGACCAGTTATCATCACCTGATTATACTCAAGCCCCATCTTCGCAGCAAACTCTTCCACTTTTTTCTTAACAATAACCGCTGCACACTTTTTATAATAACGAACTATACAATATCTTAAAAACTCCTGACTATCATTATCCGTCTTAATAATCAAATGTTTTCCCTGTTCCTTCTTATCTTCCATATAAATCTTCGTCTCTTCTCTGTCAAAATCCGACAGATACTTTATTCTCAGAAGAACATCCGTCTTCCCAAGAAACGGAAGATACAAACCTGCTCTATAAACTATTCTTCCTTCTTCTAAATCAAGTGTAATTGGAAGCATCTGATGATTTCGGACTTTCTTCTTCTCATACTCCTGAAAAATAATCGTCTCATTCAGACGAACATATCTCTCAATCATCTCTCGACTCATTCCGACCGGAACCTTCATATCTATAGATAGATCATTGTGAATGATGAAGTCTACATATCTTGAATTCACACTGATAACATTTACATATAAATCTCCTGAGTCCTGATGAATTCTAATTTTAGACACGAGACTCCCCCTTTCTTCCGACAACTACAAATATTTTTCCTGTTATTTAATAGTATAGCGCGTTTTTTTATCTCTTTCAACTACTTTAACCAAAATATAAATCTTTTAATGTTTTTGTAATTTATCTCAGCTTACGCTGACCAGAATCACGCGCCAAGTCTCGCGGTGGCTCGACTTGAATAAAAAATAAAAAGCCCAGACCCAAACAAATATTTTATATTTGTTATGGTCTGGACTTTTTATTTTATCTGTCACGCCTGTTGGCAGTATCTTATTCTACTGTATAAGGCATTAAGGATACGTGTCTTGCTCTCTTGATCGCTACTGTAAGAGCACGCTGATGTTTTGCACAGTTTCCTGTGATTCTTCTAGGTAAGATCTTACCTCTTTCAGATACGTATCTTTTTAATTTATTTACATCTTTATAATCGATTACTGCATTTTTATCTGCACAGAAAATGCAGACTTTCTTTCTTCTGCGGCCACCTCTTCTTCTCATTGGAGCATCGCCACGATCTTTGCTATATGCCATTGATATTACCTCCTAAAATTCCTTAACTCTAAATAAAAGGCAGTTCTTCTTCAATTCCTTCCGGAATTGTCATAAATCCATCGCTCACTGCCTCACTTGGGGCTGGACGGCTTGTTGGTGCAGGTGCAGCCTGTGGCTCTGGAGCATTCGCATATCCTCCCTGCTGCTGATATCCACCTGTGTAGCTGGATGCAGCTGCCTTACTCTCTGCAAAATCCTGTTCTTCAACAACAACATCTGTTGTATAAACCTTAACACCGTCACGATTGGTATAACTACCTGTCTGAATTCTTCCGGAAATGACAATCTTTGTACCCTGTTTCAAGTACTTCTCAGCAAATTCTCCCTGTCTGCCAAAAGCAACACAGTTGATAAAATCTGCATCCTGTTCACCATCTCTGCGGAATCTTCTGTTTACGGCCAAAGTATATCTTGCTACGCACGTTGCCTTCTCACCCTGAGAATATCTAACATCCGGGTTTCTGGTTAAACGTCCCATCAAAACTACTTTATTCATGGAATTCCTCCTATTCGTTATGCATCCTGTTTAACGCATAAGTATCTCATAACTGGTTCCATGATACGAACACGACGTTCAATCTCTGCTGGACACTCAGCTGATGCATCGAATTGGATGAAATAGTAATATCCTTCTCTCATCTTCTGAATTTCGTAAGCTAATTTCTTCTTACCCCATTCATCAACGTTAGTAATCTCTCCGCCAAATTTTTCGATTAAAGCTTTAATCTTTTCAATGGCATCTGTTCTAGCGTCATCTTCGATTTTTGCATTAATAACCAGAGCTAATTCATACTTATTCATGGTCATTTGCACCTCCTTTTGGTCTTTCTGGCTCTCTTAAATACTTAAGAGAACAAGGATTTTTACACATTACAGTTGTCCATTATATCACAGAACCTTTACAAACTCAAGTTTCATTTCAAAATTTTACTGTACAAAATTTCTTCTGATATTGCTCTTTTTTTATTCATTTTTACCATCAGACAGATTAGACATATTAAACATCCTGGCTGATATATCCTCGAAAATTCTTTTCTACAAGCTTTCTCGGAACCATTACTTCTCTTCCGCACTTCATACATTGCAGCCGAAAATCCATTCCAACTCTAAGTAACTTCCATTCATTCGCACCGCAAGGATGCTTCTTTTTCATTTTGATAACTTCTCCCACTTTAAAATCCATATGCTTTTGTACTCCTGTTTTCCATAATTAAGTTCACTATAGCAGAAAAATTTTTTCACGTCAAAGGCTTCCCTTCCCGTATTTTTACCTATATTTTTATCTATATTATTATCTATGCTTTTTTCTATTGTAAAAGGCTATGCACCCACTTGTAAATACGGTAGCAGCTATTACTATCCCCATTATTATCTGTGATTTAGGATTATTTTTATAATATTCTTTTACAGGCTTATTCGTAGTTACAAGACACTTCCTTGTATCTCCATTATCATTAGAATCCAGCTTATTTCCTGCTTTATCCCATGCAATATAATGTATCGTTTGATACGCTGTATCTTCTGTAATCTTCTGATTCACCATATGATTTTTATCTAAATCTTCCGGCTTTATAATAAATTTCTGCACCTTTTTCTTATGCAAAGGTATCGTACTTTTCTCTACATATAATTCCATTCTTTCAAAGGCATAATTATCCATTATACCGATTGTAAAGTTATGTTCTTCTTCCTCATAAATATCTTTTTCTAAATTACTAATATGAACTGTTGGTGGCGTTTTATCTATAACAAAATGTATTTTCTTCTCCTTAGAATCTTCCTGAATTGTAACGAGATATTCTCCCTCTTCTGCAAAATTCTCTTTTTTTATATTATAGCTTTTCTCATACCATCCGTATTTTTCTGATTTTTCATCTGCGATTATACTCTCTTTTACATATTCTCCTTTCAAAGTTCTTCTTTCTTCATTATCTTTTAAAATTATCACTCTTGATTTTGTCTGTTTTACACATCGTTCTTTTAATATAATATTGGGTTCTTCTCTTAAGTAATGTCCATCTATACTCTCTTTTATCTTATGATTCAAAATAAAATCTGCACCCCAACGATTTACTCGAAAAACAACCTTATAATTATCCTTTATTTTATTTCCTGCTTTATCATTCGCCTTAATAAACAATTGATAAATACCGTCTTTTGACTTATTTTGTCTTAAATTCTCCCATTGAATCTGTACCTTCCTTTTATCCTCTGTTCTTTCATAATTCCAGTCTTCTTTCGAAACCGGTTCACCACTTGCTTTTAATAAATACACCTTTACAGAATCCGCATTCAGATATTTATCTTCACATATTACCTCAGGCATTATTACTCTGTCTTCATATACTTCTTCATTCTTGACTCCTTTTATCGTAATATTTGGAACTGTCTTGTCTATTATAAACTCTATTTTCTTTTTTTCAGATTCATTTCCGGCTTTATCTGTACATCGCATCTGAATGTAATAGTGAGCCTCCTCTTTTAAAGTCAGATACTTATAATGCTTTTCTCCATTTATGACATAAGATTCTGTATTGTCTGCATCTATCAGTTTCCTCTTATTCGCTGCTTTTATTGCTCTTATATCATATTCAACCTTATGTTCATCAAAATTTTTATCTTTTATGCAAAATACCACTGTTTTATCTGTGTTAAAATATAAAAGCTGATTTTCTTTTTCATAATCCGTATTATTCTCTATAGCAATAGAAACTTCCGGAAGCGTTTTATCAATCGTAAAATACTCCCTGTCTTTCCATTCCGACTTATTCCCTGCCCTATCTGTCACAGAAAGATTAATTGCATAATCTTCTCCATCTTTATCAAAATATATCTCGCATGTATGTATATCTTCTGTCGTTTTCCATTCACCCATATGATATTCCTGATTACTTCCCTTTATATCCCACTTCACCAACTCAGATCTAAAGTTCCGCTCTTTAACTATTACTCTTGCTTTTCTTTCTGTATTATAATACTCTGTTTGATTATTTCTATCATACTCTACCTTTATAACTGGCTTTTCAGTGTCAATAATGATTCCCTGTTCCAAAACCTCCTCACTTACATGTCCTGCATTATCTGTCATGCTTCCTTGAATTATTATTGGATGATCAGAATCTGAATATCTAAAGCTTTTCTCTTCTAATGTAAGCCGCTGTCTTCTTCTATATACTGTATCCTCAGCATCCCAAACCACTATGCTGCTACCCTCATGCATTTCCTTATCGTTTACTTTTCCACTCAGACTGGTTTTACAAATCCCCGACTGTTCATCCTCAAAGACCGCTTCAACGAGAACCGCTTTATTATAATAATTTAGCTTTTCTTTCTCATCCGTAAAAACTGCTTCCGGTATTTTTAAAGAGATTTTACTTGCTTGTTCATGTAATTGTTCATCTTCAGAAACCATTCCTTTACTTTTTACAATTTCTCCGATATTTCCACTATAATCTTGTCCATAAACTTTTAAATAGCCTTTAAAATTTTGCTGCGCAGGTAACACGATTGTTGTCAGCTCTGATAGATTCTGCTTTTCTCCTTCATTCTTCAAAACAGACCATTCTTCTCTGCCATCATCACTTCCATATGGTACAAACATATAATTCAAGTTTTCAACTCCACTGACTTCATCTCTTACCTGAATAGATGCACATATGCGTTTTATACTAAAATATCGGAAAAATGGATATCTGCGAAATGTAAAAAAATTCTTTTCCTCTTTCTGTATCTCTGGTCTAAAAACCAACTGTTCCTTTTGATTATTCTGCCCTGTATAAATAATCTCCGGTTTTTTTGCATCATATGTAATTTTCAGTTCTTTTTGATTTCCCTTATGAACCGCTCCATCTGTACTTTGAAACAGTATAGTATAATTTGCTTCTATAGCTACTTTCATCCTTGCTTCATTCATCCTTATCCCATCTTTATAATAAGATTTCCACTGTAGATGATCTGCTTGCTCTTTTAGTGTTCTCCATTCTTTTTCCATACTCTTTCCATCTGCATAAAACATCTTCCCATCTACTGAAAAATTAGCTTTATTAAAATTCTCTTCCTGTATACGAATAATAATTTCAGGAGCATTTTTAAAGTACTGTCGGTCTTCTTTTTTTCTTACCGGATATTGATCGCAAAACACCTCTGTTATAATCGGTGAAACGGTATCTACTGTATATATCGGACTTTCATACCATCCATCATCTATACATTTATCTGTCTCACTATTTCTTTCTGCTTCCATTACATTTCCTGCTTTATCCGTACAATGTATCTTAACTCTATAATGTCCGTCTTCAAGATTTTTAATAGCATAGAAAAATATTCCTTGGGGTTGTTGATTTTCTTTTAATCTTATTATTTTTTTATTTATATCTGACTCCGATACTTCTTCTTGTTCCCACTGTCCTTTTCTTCCGTATGACATACGATATAATTTTATTTCAATATCTTCGGGTACAATATTATCCTCTTCTATACATATAGAAATTCCATTCTCCTTTCCACAAAAAATCTGATTTTGTGAAGACGTCACTTTTCCTTCATTGTTATGCAGTATTTCGTTTATATTCCATATTGCAGAATCTTTATCCATAATATTCAAAACACCTTCATAATTAACAGTTAATTTCGGCGCTGAATTATCTGTAATAAACTCTTCACTTTCCGTCCCCTCCTTTCCTGTTTCAGCATATATCGCATGATTCTCTGCCGTATCTTCGTTCTCCAGCATCGATGCCGCCTTTACCTGACATCCGTAAGTATTCCATACTAATCCTGCGATTCCCAATAAAATAAACGGAAGTACCCAAATACTTTTTTTCTTTCTGAACTCTTTTATACAAACTATTGATTTATATACTTTTCCCACTATCAAATAAACTATACTGCTAAGCAAAAAAATATAAAATAATATCTCCCCCATTAATTGTCCTTTTGTCAGGTACGCAATTCTTCTTAATAGATCTGCATTAAGTTCCTCCCTCATCTCCTTCATCCCCCTCATACTTAAATCCATCAGCCATCTCTACTCTTCTTTGAGCATCTTGTAAAAGATTCTCTAATTCTTTCCCGTTTTTCTTTGCCTTTTCAAAATATCGCATTCTTCCGTTTATCTTTATCAATTGTTTTTTTAACATTTCTCTGTTTATCTCTTTCATCCTTAAAAATTCATCTGCATAATTCGCCATTTCTATCGCAACTTCTTTAGAAATCAAATATGCAGCAGAAATATCCGAAGTTGAACTCCTTTCCGTAATTTTAAATTGATTTAATATACATAACTCATTATAAAAATCTAGAAAATCCTTATTTTCCCGTTCTCCACTCTTATCAACTCCATTAATCAGAAAAGTGTTGTAATATTTTGCTATATTTGCATAAGCTATTACCCTCTTTTTTTTACCTTCATCAAAAGTCTTTTTCTTTTTTCCATCATCCAATAGATCAACTACATCACAAAACCATTTTTCTGATGCAGATTTTCCTGTAACACCGCCCATATCATAGAAATATCCCAGTCCTACCTCATAGCAAAATTCCATATATCCTTCTCGTTTATTTTCCTTAAAAATATCTAATACGGTCTTTTCCTTACAGGTGGTCATTACAACGCTTGTCAAAATTGAAGCGTCTTCTACACTAAAATTGTTCGGATGAATAAAATATTTTACCAGGCTTTGATAAATTGCTTTTTCATCTGGTATAAGAAGCAATGCCTGTTTATAATATTGTTCTGCTTTTTTCTTATCTATACTTTTCTCCGCGGATTCTATATAAACAGCAATTGCTTTTTCTTTATAAAAATGAGCTGCCCCCTTACATCCTAAACTAAACATACCTGATATTTGTAATAATACAATAAAGACTATTAATTTTTTTACTTTCCTCTTTTCTGTTTTTAAAAAATTATGATTCTTATAATCTACTTGTGAAAACGCATAAGAAAGCTCTTTACAATTCTGATACCGCATATCCGGTTCTAATTGTATACATTTTAAAATAACTTCTTTTATCTCACAGGATATATTCTCTCCCCAATATTGTTGATGATAAATTTTATAAGGCGGTTTTTCCGGACTGTAACCAGTCAGCATACTATATAAAGTAACTCCCAGACAGTAAATATCCGTCCTCTCATCCGTCTGCCCCATTCCTCCGTACTGCTCCGGTGCCGCATATCCTCTGGTTCCTAAATATGTCGTATCTATACTATTCTTTTCATAACAATATTCACGTGCTGTTCCAAAATCAATCAGCACCAGTCTTCCTGTTTTTTTTAATATGATATTATCTGGCTTTAAATCACGATAAATAATCGGCGGAGTTCTGGAATGCAGATAAGATAGCACCTCACATAGCTGTTTTCCCCAGGATAATACTTCCGTTTCCTGAATCCTTCCTCTTTCTTTCAGAACTTCTTTTAATGTCTTCCCTTCAATAAATTCCATGACCATCCAGATAACATCCTTTTTTTCTATGATATCAATAATCTTTGGTAAACCCGGATGATTTAATTTTTTTAGAATATCTGCTTCTAATACTAATTGTCTGCTTATCATTTCATAGTTTTCACAATATTCTCTGCTTATTTCTTTTACTGCCCATTCCTTATTTAACCGTTGGTGTCTTGCCAGATATACTGTACTCATCCCTCCCTGTCCAATTACAGATATTATTTTATATTTACCATCTAATACAGATCCCAATTTCAGCATTTATAAATCACACCTGTCAAAAAAGTATTAATCTATTTCCATTGTTCACCACACATTCCTCTAACCGTACATTGGGATTCAGCATAACCTTACTCTCTATACATGCCAAATATAAATTTTCTTCTTTTAGCCTCTCTTTTCCTCTCTCTAAATTTTTTTCTTCCAGCTTAGTACAAGTTGTAAACTCTATATTCATCACCGTATGATATATTTCTTTTATAATATTCTTCACTATCTCCGTTTCTTCACATCTGAATTCATACCACTTTCCTACTCCGGCAACAAAAATATCCACATATATCACACTGCCACTCTCCTGTCCAATATCTGCCTTATTTTCTCCTGTCTCCTGTAATCATTCTGTTCTTTCACTGCCAATGCTGTCTGAAATTCTAAAATCCGCTCTCCATAATAAGCAATTCCCCTCCCTGGTATCCCCTTTTTAGGTAAAACAGGAATCTGTATTATATTAAACGCTTCTGTATAGGAATAAGTATCCTTCATATAAAAACAAATTCTGGTCTTTAAAAGATCTGACAATCTCATAGATATATTCATACCTGAAAAAGATTCTACTGTTATTATCATTAATATCCCAAGCTTTTCCCCTTCTCTTAATATTTGATACAATATATCTTCATATTTTTGATACGTCACTGTGCAAAACTCCTCAAAACCATCTAATACAATCACCATAAGGGGAATGCTCTCTTCTTCCCCCATTCTATTTTTATATTGATTAAAATTACCTCCCGATAACATTTTCTTTCTTCTTTTTAATTCTTCTCTGATACCTTCAAATAATCTATCCGTTTTTTCTTCTTCCTCTTCCTTTATCACTTGCTGTACCTGCGGTGCAACCGCATAAATATCCATTCCTCCACCATTAAAATCTAAAATATACAAAATAATATCTTTTTCTGAATACGTATTTAATAAAGAAAATATAAAGGTCTGCAGGAAAGTACTTTTACCCGAAACACTCCTTCCTCCAATGCCAACATGGCCACATTCCATAAGATTGAAATAAAACTTTGGCTGTTCCTGGTTTTCCGGATCATCAAATACTCCTAGACAAATTTGTATTCCCTCATTACAAAATAACTGCTGTATTCGCTGCTCCTTACCTTTCTTATCTTTATTCTCTTCTATAATATCTTCTAAATATAAATATTTCGGCAAAGGATCCATCCATAATCGCGTACCTGCTCTGTAGTTATATTTCTTTGCAAAGTGAGCTATATACTTTGTTATTGCCTGCAACTGCGTTATTTCTTTCTCGTGTTCAAACGTTTCTTTTACAAAAGTGTTTTTTACAGAACAAGGAGTACCATCTAGATTAATCATCTGTGCTACCGCTTTTCTACATTCTTCCCTATACGGCGCTCCGCTCCAGCCAGCTTGAAATAAATCATAGACCTCATTATTCCCAACCTGTAAATACCCCCTTCCAGTTTGTGCAATCTGGCAGGCATCCATGTTATGAAGCATGTCCATACTATCCTCTCTTTCCTGTACTTTAAGACAAATACGAAATCGTGAATTGCTCCATATTTTATCATCAACAACTCCTCCCGGTTTTTGTGTTGCCAATATAAGATGAACTCCCAAACTTCTCCCGACCTGAGCCACGCTAATCAGTTCCTGCATAAATTCCGGTTCTGCTTTTTTTAATTCTGCAAATTCATCTATAACAATTAATAAATGCGGAATTGCTTCGCTTGTAGCTCCCGCAATAAAAAGCTTTGTATAATCATTAATATTATTAACCTTCCACTGCTTAAATATCTTTTGTCTTCGTTTATTTTCACTTTTTATGGATATCATTGCCCTGTAAGCCTGTCCATCTGATAAGTTTGAAATTCCTCCGGAAATATGTGGCAGCTCAGAAAATAATCCTGACATTCCTTCTCCTTTATAATCTATAAGCAAAAAATTAACTGCTTCAGGACTAAAATTTATGGCCATTGACAGTATGAACGTCTGAAGTACTTCACTTTTCCCTGAACCTGTAGTGCCTGCAAGTAAGCCATGCGGTCCATGATAACGTTCATGGATATCTAAATAACAAGATTCACCTCCCGCTTTTTTTCCAATCAAAACCCGGCAGCTCTCATAAATACTGTTCTGTCTCCAACGACTTTCTATATCAAGTTCCTTCACTGTCATAACTCCATACATTTTTAAAAAATCAATTGTGTCAGGAATGTCCTTCTTTTCTTCTATCTCCGCTACCCTTATTCCTGAAATAGTTCTTATTAATCGTTCCGCTGCTTCTTTTTTTATATAATCAAAATGTATCTCTTCCCTTTTTTGACTATGCCGTTCTATTTCATACCACCCTGAAAACTCCTTACTTCTTTCCAATACTAATTTACATGTATTAGGTAGCTGTTCTCTTCTTTCCACAAGCCATATAACTGTTAAGCCATAATTCTCTTTTTTATTAAAAATATATTTGGAAAACATTTCTCCATCCAGATATTTTTCTTCTGCAATAAATAAAATATAATGAGGCAGTCCTTGCTCTGAGCGACCTGGTGTAGATATTCTTTCTCTTTCTTTAAATACCTGAAGCAGCCTGTAAAATAATTCTCTTGCTTCTGATAGATTTTCTGCAATATTGCGCTTTCTTCTATCACTGTCCCATATATGTGGCAGCCATCGGCAAAATCCCCACTGTTCATATTGCATAACTTTATTTTTATCATATATACATGCCAGCTTTACCTCCGTATAGCAATTACATAGCGCAATCTGTAATATCAGGTTCCGCACAATTACCATTCCATCATTCATCTCTGCTTCTATAACCCCGACTTGATCATATTGTTTTATATCTAACAGCATCGGAATCTGATGCATGATATTATAATGTTCTAGTATCTTTTCTGCTTCCTGCCACAGCACACCTTCTTCTTCATAAGACACTTCTCCCACAAACTTTATCTCCATAGGAAATCGCATATTCCCGGTACCTACTCTATATTTTAAAAAATCTTCATGATAGGGATTTCGGTTCCACAAATATAAGAATAACAATGAATTATCCACATACCTGTCTGCACATAAATAACGGCTTTGTAATACTTTATAAGTTTTTTCATATTGTTCTTTAATCTGCATACTTTTTTTATTCAAATATCTTCTGTAAGCATTCTTCTTTCTATCCGCTCGTTCCTTTCTTTTCCTCTTCTCGTATTGCCTGGAAATCATAATCCATAAAAGAGAACACATTACCGACATAACAACCATAAATATTCCTGAATATACATATGTCCCTGCTTGATTTCCTTCTGTTCTCATCCCATATATCAAAAATACATTCATTCCCAACATTGGAAACATCATGCTCAAAACCGCACCTATATCCATAAATACAGAACGTTGTTCTTCCATTCCAAACATTCCTAATATCGGAGGATTCTCAATCTGTAATGTAAGCTTCTCTAAATGTTCCATAATTCTTGGTGCCCTGTGAAAACTTTCTTTTAACATAGGAGCTATAATGCCCTTATCCTGTATAAATTCATTCACCTTTATTTCTTCTAAGCAAAATACATTTATCTCTTCTTCTGTCTGTTCTACCGCAATAAAATCATCAAAAAACAAAAAAATTCTTCCAAAAAAATATATAATATCTCCATAACTCAGTTTCTTATTCTCTTTTATGAAATCTCCATTAATGTATACCGGTTCCATTCCATAATTATTTAAAAACCATTGACCATTTTTATTTAAAATGTTCACACAGGGAATCTGCTCCGAATCATCTCCCGTCAGGAAAACTTTATTTGACTGCTTTATTATTCTGCAAACTTTTAATCTATATGTTCGATAGGTACTCCAATCATATTTACAACATATGCATTGTATCGAAATATTTTTTTCACCAATCTTTAAAATATATTTCCGTCCTGTATTCAACTTATAAAAAACAGCTTGATTTTCTTCCACCTTTTCCGTTTGAAAAAACTGTTTTTTACTTACTTTATAGTAAGCCGTTTCCTTGATATACCATTCCTGCATTATATATTCCAATTCTAAGAACATCGTCTGTTCTATGGAAAACTCATCTTTCGTCAGTAATATCCTGCACTTTTGGTTCACATCTTCTGAAAGTAAAAAACGTTTTCCATACTTTTCTCCATATATAAAAATCAAAAATCTCATAGCTTCTTTTCCCCTAAAGTGATATACTGTGATGTTAGGGGCAAAAAGTATTTTGTCCCTAACTTGATGTCACGAATTATTCCGTAGCTAACGCTACTCTCATAATTCTGGCACGAACGGAGTTTTGACCTTTTAACCCCGATCTTATACTATTTAATCAATTCAAGTCGAGCCACCTGAAAGAGGTGGGAATCTTCTCGACTGAGATAAAAACAAAGGAGCTGCCCCTATGATAGCAAAAGATGATATCGTTATAAGAAAAGCTATTTTACATATTCTAGACACAAATCGTGGAGAATGTATATTATCTAATACTCTCTTAGATCCCGGTCCGGATTTACATGACTTTATTCGAAACCACATTTATAAAATCGTTTCCAGCGATGATACCAAGAACTGTGAGTTTAATCCAGAAGCATCACCAATTTACTCTATCCTTGAAACCTGGGATGAATCTGATGAAGCCTCTTTTATAGAAACAAGCCAGGCAATTGCAAACAAACTTTATATTGCTATGGGAGAAGGATTAGATATTCCTGCTGCTGACCTTCTATTCGTAACTTTCCAGGCTGAAGGAACCATCTACCTTGCTCTCTTAAAAATGAATTATAAAGAAAGTTATACCCATGAAATTACTGCATCGGATTCTGAAGGTACTAATCTTAATAGTAATGATTCTAACATTCCTGTCATCAATACTGGAATTGTTAAATCAAGAGCCCTTCTTCCCTCAGCAACTTCAAGAATTCCTGAAGCTGTAATTATTAATTTGTCAGATTATCATATAAAACTTCTGGAAAAAAGATATGAAATCAATGGTGAAAAAGCATATTATTTATCTGAAAACTTTCTCATCTGCCATACTAATATTCCACCTAAAAAGAAGTTAAATATACTGACACGTGTTATTAATAATATTTCCAATAAATATGACGGTGCCGATTTAAAAACAAAGATGGATACAAAAAGTGCCTTACAAAAAGAATATGTAGATCGAAAATCTTTTGATATAGAAGAAATCGGAAATAAACTCTTTGGAAAAAGTCCTGAAAAAAAATCAGAATTTGACGAAAAAATGGAACAATATGATCTCCAATATGACAACTTTACTGTCACCAATGAAAATACTGTAAAGAAATTAGAAAAGCAGGTCATGGTAACCGATAGCGGAATTGAAATATCCATTCCTATGGAAACTTATAACAAACTGGCTAACTTTGAAGTTCAAACAGATGTAACCGGTAAATCAACTATTATCATAAGAAATATAGATAATCTTGTTTTAAAATAACCATTTATCTGCAATAGATATTAAAAATACAAAAACCTCACACACAAAGCTACTGCAAACTTACTGTTTATTATCCTTTGTATGTGAGGTTTTATCTCAGTCGAGAAGACTCCCACCTCTTTCAGGTGGTGAATGACAGCAAATTTGTCTCAGTGGGAGTCCAATCTCCGACTGAGATAAACGCTCCGCGAGGATGCGCAGTGATTCTGTAAAGAATATGTCAGCTTACGCTGACCAGAATCACGCGCCAAGTCTCGCGGCTGCTCGACTTGAATATACTTTTTAAAAATGCAATCTATTTATTATTTGTTACTTCTTCTCCAGATATGCATCTTCTCTGCTTCTTTAATTAATTCGTCTCTGAAATCAGGATGAGCAATACTGATTAATGCTTCCGCTCTCTGCCATGTAGACATTCCTTTAAGACATACTTTACCAAACTCTGTTACTACATAATGTGTATTAGGACGAGTGTCTGTTACTGTAGAACCTTCTGCCAAAGTAGGTCTGATTCTTGTGTGTTTTACACCGTCTCTTGAAGTAAATGTAGAAGAACAGCAGATAAAGCTCTTACCACCTTTAGATAAATATGCTCCCTGAACAAAATCAAGCTGTCCACCTGCTCCACTAATCTGCTTTACACCTGCACTCTCTGCATTAACCTGACCATATAAGTCAATATCAACTGCATTATTGATAGAAATAAAGTTATCAATCTGTGCAATTGTTTTCGCACTGTTAGTATAGTCAACTGGCGCACTCATACATTCTGGATTATCATCCAGATAATCGTACATCTTCTTTGTACCAGCTCCAAATGCATATACCTGACGTCCTCTATCGATATTCTTCTTTAAACCGTTAATCTTTCCTGCCTTTGCAATATCAACAAATGCATCTACGTACATCTCTGTATGTACACCTAAATCCTTTAAATCAGATTCTGCAATCATAGAACCTACTGTATTAGGCATTCCGCCAATACCAAGCTGGAGACATGCTCCGTCTGGAATCTCCTCTACAATAAGCTGTGCTACCGCTCTGTCTACTTCTGTTGGTGGTGCACCTGCTCCTAATTCTCCAATAGCAGGATTCTGACCTTCTACAATGTAATCTACGCGGGAAATATGGATTCCTTCTTCAAATCCACCTAAGCAACGAGGCATATTCTCATTAACTTCTACAATGATAACATCCGCTGTCTCACAAACAGCCATCATATGTGATGCATTCGGTCCAAAATTAAAAAATCCATGCTTATCCATTGGTGCTACCTGGAACATTGCAACATTAAGATGTCTGATGTTCTCTCTGTAATAACGTGGAAGCTCTGAATACTTTAATGGAGAATAAAAAGCAAAACCTTTACTGATTGCTTTTCTCTCTAATCCACCCATATGCCAGGAATTCCATGTGAAATGGTCTGCTACATTATCTACTTTAAAGATCTCAGGTTCTCTTAATAAAATTCCCCCACGAACCTTTACATCTTCTAATTCATCTGCTCTGGCTGCTAATGCTGCATCTAAGGCAACTGGTGTACCTGTTGTCCAACCATAATCCACCCAATCATGTGATTTTACTACCTTAACTGCTTCTTCTGCCGTAACAAGCTTCTGTGCATATTCTTTAATAAAACTCATGCTTCTCCTCCTAACCACTTTTGCTCTTGTTAAAAAAAAATCATGAGTCTATTTTACCACTGTTACAAACCAGGGTCAACTTAAATCAGCCTTATAATCCCCATGTTTTTGTTTTGATTCCCTCTTTGATACTGATTAAATTTTAGTAATTTCTCCCCTGTTTATTGAGGCTGAAACAAAAGATTCTCTGTGTTATTGCGTTGAAAAATTTTTACTAATTTCGCTTTGTATTTTTGAGAAATCGGAATAACTGCTTTTTTATCCAAATAAAACACGCTGTTCATTACATCTGCTTTCTGAATAAACATAAAATTTACAATATAACTTCGATGACAACGCACAAAATAATCCGGCAGACTACTTTCTAACTTCTGTAATGAACTATAAAAAGAAAACTCCTGCTTCTGTAAATGTAATATAATCTTTTTATCTCTTGCTTCTAGATAACTAATATCCGCATAATCAAAATAATAGTACTCTCCTCCTGTCAAAACTTGCAATATATTATTCATACCCTGCCTTCTATATCGATCCCTATACACCCAAGAAAAAATTTTATGAATAACTTTGTATGCTTTAGAATATATATAAGGCTTTAGTAACAACATATTCGGTGAAATTTCCGGAATCATATAGTATTCCGGCGAAATCTGAATACTACTTAAAATCAAAAGCTTTGCATTAGGTGAACTTTTTCGTATATGGATCAACTTCCTTAAATCTACAGAATTCATTACTTCCGCTACAATTAAATCTACAACTGGTATTCTCTCTATGTCCACCTTCTCATAATCTTTATCACTCAAAATACAACACTGTAAACGCTCGTTATTTATAACTGCCACACACTGGCCGCACAATTTACAAAAAAAATCCGCTTCCCTTTTATCATGGCAGAAAATCACAACCGATACCATCTCTTATCTATATCAACTGTATCATCAGCTGATAACATTATTCTTTAACGTTGCCGCTACTTGTTTATTCTGTTCTTCTGCTAATATATATTCCTGTGCAATGGAAGTTAAATGCTGCGCTTCTTCTTCTATCATCTTGCACATTTTATTAATATCTGCTTCTAATCCACTAAACTTATTAATAAATGAGCTACTCGCCTCCCCACTCCAAATAGAACTACTGATTCCCCTCACCAACTGAAGCATATCTGAGGTCGTTCGCTTAACATTCTGACCGGTCTGTTGAAAAGAAACTGCGGTTGACTTTAACTTCTCTGGAGTTACATTAATTAAATCTGCCATAAAATCCTCCTTAACAATTAACTTAAAGAATATCTCGGAATCTTTTTATGCTTAAATTCATCAGAAGACTCCGAGAACACATTAACCTGCTCTAACTTACTGCAGTTGCTTCGTTCTTCTTCTCAGCTTTATTATAGATCATAATAATCTTCTCAAGTATCAGTATAAATTCTAAGATTGTCCTAAGTAAACTCTGCATCTTTACAATATCTACCTTCAGTTGTTTCGAATACTTCTCCTTTGCAGCTCCTTCCCACATGGAATTAAGACTACTCCCCAGGGTTTCTAAATCAGTAAGTTGTGTTTTCAATGAATTACTCAATGTCACCAATGCCTGTTTCTTGTTAGATATCTCTTTCGTAGAAGCAATAATCTGTGCCATAAATGCCTCCTCTCATATCTTTGTTAAGTGCTGCAAGAGTATTATAACATACTTGAAACTAATTTCCACCTTTTTTGACGAATTATGTAAAATTAGTGATAGGCGGATTGCTTTTATATTTATTTAAAATTATATATAAATTACATAGTGTTTGTTTCACACGGAGCGAAGTGGAGGAGGATAATTTCCTGTCACTCACCACCTGAAAGAGGTGGGAGTCTTCTCGACTGAGATAAAAAAAGACCACAGTTATAAACTGCAGTCTTATTATTTCATCTAAACAGGGAATCTACAAAAAGATTCCCTGTTTCAATACATTTTATAGAGTTCAGTAAAAAATCGCGTATACTTTTCTTTTAATAATGAATCGCCAATAAACAAAACATCTGAGACAAAATATATTTAACTTTTACCTAACATCTAAAGTTAAATTATTATTTAACCTGTGCCTTGATTGCTTCTGTTAACTTAGGAACAATCTTTAATGCATCACCAACGATACCGTAATCAGCTACATCAAAAATAGGTGCATCTGGATCTTTATTAATAGCGATGATGATATCAGATTCTTCCATACCAGCTACGTGCTGGATAGCTCCGGAAATACCAATTGCAAAGTAAACATTAGGACGAACTGTCTTACCAGTCTGACCAACCTGTAAATCTTTTGGTTTCCATCCGTTATCTACAACTGCACGAGAGCAGGAAACTGTTCCGCCAAGTGCCTCTGCTAAATCGTCTAATAATGCAAAGTTTTCAGCAGAACCAACTCCACGTCCGCCAGATACAAGAATCTTAGCAGCCTGGATATCCACTGTTTCTGTAACAGATTTTACAATGTCAAGAATCTCAACATATTTGTCATTTGGAGTAAATCCTGGATTATATTCAATAACTTCTGCCTTTGCTCCTGCAACAGGCTCTTTCTTCTGCATAACACCAGGACGAACTGTAGCCATCTGTGGACGATGGTTAGGACAAGCGATTGTAGCGATTGTGTTACCACCGAATGCAGGACGAGTCATTAATAACTGACCCTGACGAGGTTCTTTATCTCCACGAGCTTTGAATTCACCAATTTCAAGAACAGTACAGTCTGCTGTAAGACCTGTTGCAACTCTTGCGGAAACACGAGGTCCTAAGTCACGACCGATTGCTGTTGCTCCAACCAGAAGAATGTCCGGTTTGTATTCATTGATAACAGATGCCAATGCATGTGTATATGGCTCTGTTCTGTATTCTTTTAATTCAGGGTCATCAACTACGATAACTTTATCTGCGCCGTATTCAGCAAGTTCATCAACTAAGCCTTTTACGTCAGAACCGATTAAAACTGCTGTTACGTCTGTTCCTAAATCTGCAGCAAGGTCATTTGCTTTTCCAAGTAATTCTAAAGCAATGGCATCAATCTTATTGTCAACCTGCTGAGCATAGATAAATACACCTTTATATTGTTCTAAATTCATTCTATTCACCACATTTCCTTTACAATTAGATAACATGCTTTGTTAACAGTTTGTCCATGATGTACTCAACGCCTTCTTCTGCTGTTTCAGCTGTCATCATGACACCTTTACCTTTACGTACCTTATCAGAAGCTTTTGCGATCTGAGTTGGAGAACCTGCAAGACCTAAGTTACTGTCATCAACATCTTTAAGGTCTTTTCTTCCCCATGTAGTAATCTCTGTATCATATGCATCAAAGATTCCGCCTGGAGTCATATAACGTGGCTCATTTAATTCGGAAAGTGCTGTGATAACACATGGTAATTTAGCTTTTAAAACATGATATCTGTCATCGTACTGTCTCTGAACGATTACACTGTCTCCTTCGATTTTAATATCCTGTGCATAGGAAATTAAAGGAAGGTCTAAGTGTTCTGCAATCTGAGGTCCTACCTGTGCAGTATCACCATCGATAGCCTGACGACCTGTGATGATTAAATCATAATCAATATTTCTAAGTGCTCCGGCGATTGTTGTAGATGTTGCCCATGTATCAGCTCCACCTAAAACACGATCTGTGACAAGAATTCCCTTATCTGCACCCATTGCCATAGCTTCACGCAGAACTTCTTCTGCTTTTGGAAGACCCATAGTAACTACAGTTACTTCTGCGCCTGTTTCATCTTTTATTCTAAGGGCAGCTTCAAGACCTGCCTTATCATCCGGATTCATGATAGTAAGCATAGCTGCTCTATCAAGAGTTCCGTCTGGTTTAAACTTAACTCCACCTTTTGTATCAGGTACCTGTTTAATACATACTACGATTTTCACAGTATTTTCCCTCCTTATCTTAATAAGTTACCAGAAATAACCATACGCTGAACTTCTGATGTTCCTTCGTAGATTTCTGTGATCTTAGCATCACGCATCATACGTTCTACGTCGTACTCTCTGATGTAACCATAACCACCAAGTAACTGAACACACTTAGTTGTTACATCCATAGCTGTTTCTGCTGCAAATAATTTAGCTTTTGCAGCTTCTACGGAGTATACTCTCTGTGTTGCTTTTGCCATTGCTGCTTTATAAACAAGTAACTTAGCAGCTTCTACCTGTGTAGCCATATTAGCAAGCTGGAACTGTGTATTCTGCTGTGCAGCAATTGCTCTGCCAAACTGTTTTCTTTCTTTAACATAAGCAATTGTAGCATCTAAAGCACCTTCTGCGATACCAAGAGCCTGAGCTGCAATACCGATACGTCCACCATCTAATGTGTGCATAGCGATTGCGAAACCTTTGCCCATAGGTCCAAGAAGATTTTCTTTAGGAATACGACAATCCTGGAAAATCAATTCATATGTAGCTGAACCACGGATACCCATTTTCTTTTCTTTTGTACCAAATGTAAATCCTGGAGTTCCTTTTTCTACGATAAATGCGGAGAATTTCTTTTTCTTTCTTCCTCTTGCATCTGTATCAACACTTGTGATAGCGATGATAATATAGTAATCAGCATAAGAACCATTAGTGATGAAACATTTAGATCCATTTAATACCCATTCGTCACCATCTAAAACAGCCTTTGTCTGAACACCCTGAGCATCAGTACCAGCACCTGGCTCTGTAAGACCGAAAGCACCTAACTTTTCACCCTTTGCAAGTGGAACAAGATATTTCTGTTTCTGTTCTTCAGTACCATAAGTAAGAATTGGATCTGCACATAATGATGTATGTGCGGATACAATAACACCTGTTGTACCACAAACTTTAGATAACTCTTCAACACACATAATGTATGTTAAAGGATCACAGCCCTGTCCGCCATATTCTTTTGGCACAGGAATTCCCATGAAACCTAATTTTTGCATTTTTGCAACGGTTTCTTCTGGAAAATGTTCTGTCTCGTCAACCTCCTGAGCAAGAGGTTTAACTTCGTTTTCAGCGAACTCTTTAAAGAGCTGTCTAGCCATTTCATGCTTTTTGCTTAATGTGAAATCCATTTTCATTCCTCCATAATAAATTGGTTATTGGGGTGGAGAACCACCTTAAAAGCCGTGGAGACGCAGAGCATAGTCCCCACGGCCGTATTCACTTTTTTAATTATTTGCTGTAATCGTAGAATCCAATACCAGTCTTCTGACCTAATTTTCCACCACGAACCATCTTTCTTAATAATGGATGTGGACGATACTTAGGATCTCCTGTCTCATTGTATAATACTTCCATGATTGCAAGGCAGATATCAAGACCAACTAAATCGCCTAAAGCGAGAGGTCCCATTGGATGGTTAGCACCTAACTTCATAGCTGTGTCGATACCTTCAACAGAAGCAACACCATCAGCATAAATGCCAACTGCTTCGTTGATCATTGGGATTAAGATTCTGTTAACTACGAATCCTGCAGCTTCTTCTACCTGTACAGGTGTTTTGCCGATTTCTACAGAAATAGCTTTAATCTTTTCAACCATTTCATCTGGTGTATTAAGACCAGCGATAACTTCAATTAATTTCATAACTGGAGCTGGGTTGAAGAAATGCATTCCGATAACTGGTCTGTCAAGTCCTGCACCGATCTGTGTAATAGATAAAGAAGATGTATTTGTTGCAAACATACATGTTGCAGGAACGATATCCTGTAATTCTTTAAATGTCTGCTGTTTAACTTCCATAACCTCAAGAGCTGCCTCTACTACTAAATCTGCATCTGTACAGATATCTTTTGTACCAGTAGTAATCTTAGCAAGGATTGCATCAGCTTTAGCCTGATCCATTTTTCCTCTTGCTACTCTCTTTTCAAATCCTTTAGCGATTTTCTTTTTACCGTTTGCGGCAAATTCATCGTTAATATCACATAAGTATACTTCGTATCCTTCTGTCTGTGCGAATGCCTGAGCAATACCTGATCCCATTGTACCTGCGCCAATAACTCCAACTTTCATTGTCTGAAACCTCCTATAAAATGTATTATCTTCTGACAATTAATATTATCAATATATGTAATAGATTAATTAGCAGTTTTTAAATGGTTCTTTTACCTTTTCTTTGTTTTTATCAAGGAAGAATGCCATTCCGTATTTCTGGTCTTCTGTCTCGAAGCAGCTACCAAATAACTTCTCTTCGATTACGATAGCTTCATCCATTCCTACTTCTAAACCTTCATTGATGGCTTTCTTACATGCACGAACTGCGATAGGTGCGTTCTTTGCAATACCTTTTGCCATCTTTTTAGCCTGAGGCATTAACTCTTCAAGTGGATAAACTTCGTTAACCAGTCCGATTCTATATGCTTCTGCTGCTTTAATATTACGAGCAGTATAGATTAACTGTTTTGCTTTTCCAGGTCCTACGATACGAGCAAGTCTCTGTGTTCCACCAAAACCAGGTGTAATTCCAAGACCAACTTCCGGCTGTCCAAATACTGCGTTCTCAGAACAAAGTCTAATATCACAGCTCATAGAAATCTCACAGCCACCGCCTAATGCAAATCCGTTGATTGCTGCGATAACAGGAATAGGAAGAGTTTCAATCTTTCTAAATACATCATTACCTGCTTTACCAAAAGCTTCACCTTCTGCTTTTGTAAGAGTGCTCATTTCTCCGATATCAGCACCAGCTACGAAAGATTTCTCTCCTGCACCAGTAATGATAAGACATCTGATTGCATCTAAATCTACTGCATCAATAGTTGCATCTAAATCTTTTAATACTTCACTGTTTAAAGCATTTAAAGCCTTTGGACGATTGATGGTGATAATACCAACCTGACCATCTACTTCATAATCGATAAATCCCATTGTATGTATCTCCTTTCAGATTACATTATTATAACTGTCTAAAGCTGTAGAAATCAGTTATAAACTATGTAATTGATATAACCGGATTCGAAAACCGAACCCGGATATATGTAATCATTCTATACGTGATTAGTCTCTTTCAACAATTGTTGAGCAGCCCATACCACCACCGATACACAGTGTAGCAAGACCCTTCTTAGCGTCACGTTTCTGCATCTCATGTAATAATGTAACAAGGATACGGCATCCTGATGCTCCAACTGGATGTCCAAGAGCAATAGCTCCACCATTAACATTTAATTTCTCTGGGTTGATTCCTAATTCTCTTCCTACTGCTAATGACTGAGCTGCGAAAGCTTCGTTAGCTTCAATTAAGTCAAAGTCATCAATGCTCATGCCTGTTTTAGCAAGAACTTTCTTAGTAGAAGCAACTGGTCCAACACCCATGATAGAAGGATCAACTCCGCCTAATGCTCCTGCTACCCATGTAGCCATTGGAGTTACACCTAATTCTTTAGCTTTTTCTTCGCTCATAACAACAACACAAGCAGCACCATCGTTAATACCTGAAGAGTTAGCAGCTGTTACGATACCATCTTTCTTGAAAGCAGGACGTAATTTAGAAATACTTTCTGCTGTTGTTCCAGGACGTGGTCCCTCATCTGTATCTACAACAACTGTTTTCTTTTTAAGTTTAACTTCTACAGGAACGATCTCATCTTTGAACTTACCAGCTTCGATAGCTGCTGTAGCTTTCTGCTGTGAATTAGCGGAGAACTCATCTAACTCTTCTCTTGTTAAATGCCACTGTTCTGCAACGTTTTCAGCTGTAATACCCATATGGTACTGATTGAAAGCATCTGTTAATGCATCGTTAACCATACAGTCTTTTAATACGCCATTGTTCATTCTGTATCCAAAACGAGCTTTGTCTAAGCAGAATGGAGCTAATGACATGTTTTCCATACCACCAGCGATAACAATATCAGCCTCACCTGCTAAAATCTTTGTAGCAGCAAGGTTAACACAGTTAAGACCGGAACCACAAACTACGTTAATTGTTACAGCAGGTACTTCGATTGGGAGTCCCGCATTAAGAGAAGCCTGACGAGCAACGTTCTGTCCAAGACCAGCCTGGATAACACATCCCATTAATACTTCGTCTACCTGATCAGCAGGTACGTTAGTTCTCTTTAATGCTTCTTTGATTACGATGCTTCCTAAATCTGCAGCTGGTACTGTGCTTAATCCACCACCCATTGTTCCGATTGCGGTACGACAAGCACCTGCTAATACAACTTTCTTTGCCATAGTTTCATTCCTCCATTTAAGTTATCAATATTATTTGATATAGTTGCTTTGCTAGAGCATTTCTAGTACGATATGTGTTAATGCTATCACAATCTTCCGATATTTGCAACAAGATTATAAATTATTTTTTAATTAATATTCTCATTTATGAGAATTTCACAATTTATTCACTTTTATACGTAAAATCCTTTATATTTTTCGTTCTTTTTTCTTATCATTCCACTTTCATTTATGGATAATCTCTATTGATTATTTTTTGAATTTTGCGAAAAAAGGGAACAAAATACAAAAAAATGCCTAAATATGTGAAAAAATAGACACTGTTTTTTAATTAAAGATACAAAAGTTGGAAATAGCACATCAGGAATTTAGAAAATCCTAAGCAAATAAACCGTAACTACTCATTTTGGAACAACGATATATCTCTAGTTTCCATTCAAGATTGTTCCGGCATTTTTGCCGCTTTATCTTTATCCAGATCAGATTAGAAATTTATATACTCTTTTATTTTTAGTAAAACAAAAAAGCACCAATATCTATATATTGATGCTTCAGAAATTGCGGGGGAAGGATTTGAACCAACGACCTCCGGGTTATGAGCCCGACGAGCTACCAGACTGCTCTACCCCGCGATATTCAATTAAACATAAATGCCAAAAAGAGACTAATTACTTAGTCTCTTTAAGAGGCGTCGACCAGATTTGAACTGGTGATGAAGGTGTTGCAGACCTCTGCCTTACCACTTGGCTACGACGCCACAACATGACTCCTACGGGATTTGAACCCATGTTACCGCCGTGAAAGGGCGGTGTCTTAACCACTTGACCAAGGAGCCAGACTCCCCGAGTAGGACTTGAACCTACGACAGCGCGGTTAACAGCCGCGTGCTCTACCGACTGAGCTATCGAGGAATATTGATCAGGGTCATACCCTGAAAACCACACACATTATATCATATCTCTCTAATCTTTGCAAGTACTTTTTTAAGGTCAAGCTATCGACCGATTAGTAACAGTCAACTCCACACATCACTGTGCTTCCATCTCTGCCCTATCTACCTCATCGTCTCTAAGGGGTCTCTCACTCTTTCGAGTCTGGATATCTCATCTTGAGGGGGGCTTCACGCTTAGATGCCTTCAGCGTTTATCCCTTCCCGTC